>DJFP01000019.1:1329-7917 GCA_002432565.1 Flavobacteriales bacterium UBA5869 | reverse complement strand
GGATTTTATGCAGGATTTTTCGGAGGAAGAACTACAATCGGTGAAACACCGTTTAAATAAGTTATTTCATTTTGTAGCCCAGCAGAAACGCCAGTATAATTTTGCGTTGTACTCTTTTATGAAGGAAATGCTGGTCATTTTCCCGGATCTTTCCATGAAATACGATCAGGAAGTCAAAATACAGGAGTTATTTGGCTCTAATCCGGAAGAAAACAGGGTGATGGCACGTTTGCTTATTTTCGGATTGATCGTTGACGGTACACTTTCGGTGAAAGAGCGGTTAACAGTCCGAAAGATTGCTAAAGAGCCCTGGTTCCCGGTTTCTATGGATGAACTCGAAATCATTTTGAAGGGATATGTAAACGGAGAAGGATTGAGACGCTTCTGATATTTTTAACCCCAAGGAAGAAAAAGCAAAGCTTTTGAAGATGAATTATAGCCTGAAAGACGTAATACGATGGAAACACCTTTGCGACTTCGCGTCCTTAGCGTTAAGAAAAGTGGAGTAGGTTTTATAAGAAGCGAAACTACAGACGTTAAAATTTCACAGACGTATTGTGTTTTTCACTTCATTTTCCTAATTTGCATCACCCAAAACCCACAACAACAATGAAACGCAAAACTCTCCTTGCAATACTTGCGTGTATTCCATTTATTGCTTCCTCACAAAATTCTTCCTGGGAAAAAGAAATGATCGCCGTTACGGAAGGTACTTCCGAGCATATTATTATGGGTGCGGCAGGGATTCAGGCTGCGCAGTGGGACCAGTTGGCCCATCCGAAATTTTGGCAGCAAATCATGATTCTTTCACCCGATTCTGTTTTGATCAATGTTGGTTCTACCCGGCAGATCATTGCAAAAATGTCGAATAAAGACTGGCACGCCCAAACCGAAGCACAAAAGACAATTTTCAAGGATAGTATCCGAGCTTTATACAGTCTGAATGCAGATGAACGCATCAATGTTACGACCGGAAAGAATGATTTTTACCGTTTCGACCTGGTTTTTGAAAGCTTGCCGAAGGGCGTTTCTGCTTTTGAACAGTTTGGTGTAGATCCCTGGTACGCACAATCCATCTTGTTGATTGAAAGTCCGGGAAGAATGCAGAAATCATCTGTTGGAGCATATGGGCCTTTCCAGCTGATGCCTGCTGTAGCGCGCTCCATGGGATTAACGGTAAATCGTTCATTAGATGAACGAAAGGATTTCATGCGTTCTGCATACGCGGCTTCTCAATTGCTGAAACGTATTTGTATTCCTTCGGCGAAAAACATTGCAGAGAGCGCCGGCCTCGTTGTTGATGAACAGTCAATCTGGTTCCGTTTATTGACCATGCATGTCTATCACGCCGGGGCTTTGAATGTAAAAGCAGTGGTGAATGCGATTGGTCCGGTAAGTTCAGGTGAAGAGTTGATCCGGAAGATGTGGGTTACCAGTGCGGCAAGTTTTGGGAATGCATCTCAAAATTATTCCCAGTTGGCTTTGGCGGCTCATATCCAGTTGAATGAGATTATTTCCCGGAAATCTTGTACCGTTTATCCGTGTGTTGAAGCATTTGAAACGAATTAACCGGCCTCAGTTTCGGTAATCATGAAGACCGGTTTTTCATTTCTCAGAATTCGAAAATGATACCCAATGTCGGGGTTGGTCGGAAAGTATGTGAAAACGTAGTTATCCCTGTGTCTTTTGAAATAAGATACTCAACGAATTTACGCAGTGGCGTGTGTTTTTAGGGGTAAATTTTTCACCAGTAAAAACGTGGCCCAAATGACCTTCGCAATTTGCACAGATGATTTCAACACGTCTTCCGTCAGGATCAGGGATTCTTTTTACGCTTCCCGGAATTTCATCATCAAATGACGGCCATCCGCATCCGGAGTCAAATTTATCCGAGCTTTTGTACAAAGGAGCTTCGCATCTGCGGCAGACAAAAATGCCTTGTTCGTTCCATTTATTGTATTGACCTGTAAAGGGATATTCTGTTCCTTTTC
This sequence comes from Flavobacteriales bacterium UBA5869, assembly GCA_002432565.1. Taxonomy (GTDB): domain Bacteria; phylum Bacteroidota; class Bacteroidia; order Flavobacteriales_D; family Crocinitomicaceae; genus Fluviicola. Next base: position 5,926 of record DJFP01000019.1, on the reverse strand, counting down.
GAACAATAATACGTTCTTCATCCGGAGTCAGTGGATTCCAATCTTTCTTTTCTTTCATCAGTTTAATTTGGCAATACAAGGTACAAAAAAAAGTGTTTGAAAGGACAGTAAATATGACTTCATAATCACTTTAGCCTAAAAAAAGCGAATGGCTTTTAGTTGAAAATGATTTTCGTCTAAACAATTGAAATTCTTGAATTTTAGATCCCGATAGCTATCGGGACACTTCTTCATAAATTTGTGAACGGATTTTTGTGTAATAAACTGATTTTTCAAAAATATAACTGAATGTTTTTTGTGGTTTTTTTGACGAAATGCCGTCGCCTAAAACCACAAAAAAGGCTGTCCGATCGAACAGCCTTTCGTTTTAAATGATTCAGTTTTTTAAACTCCCATCGCATCCATTTTTTCCATAATCTGATTTGCATAAAAATCAGTCACCTGTTTCAGGATGTTCACATTTTTCTTTTTCGCGGCAATGACCATTTTAGAGCCGTCTCTATCAGCATTGATTGTAACGTATTGGAGGATCTCGACTACTTTTGCAGCATCTTCGAGTTCCATGCTTTTCATGTCCATTTTTTCAAATGCAATGAATAGGGAGAAGCTGTCTTCACCAAAGTTTTTAGCATAAGCAGGCAGATTTAATTTTCCGCCTGTTTCCTTTCCGCTTGAAGTGTAGATTCCCTTCTTCGTAGATTTAAGACGGATATTATCCATGATATAAGTGTCTCCTTTCTTTTCACCGAAAACAGAGAATTGCTCTTCCATCATTTTTTGAAGAATATCTCCTTTAGGGCCAAGACCAAAATAACTGCTGTATTCTAATTCCATTCCCCATCCTGGATTTGCATTTCCTTTAAGTACCAATCCGGCCTGACCCGAGAATAATTTTGAGAACGGATTTTCACCCAATGCCATTAGTGCAAATTTTGCCTCACCCGGAAAATCTGCCATAATGCGTTGTCTTGCGTTTGGCAAATAAGTATTCAGGAAGGTTTCGCCTTTTCTCAAGTCCAGGTTCATTGCAACTCCCATCCATGGGTTTCCACCGCCCAATTTGCTCACTAAGGTTGTTCCGTTGTTGTCCTTGAAAAATAATTCGTCTTTCAGTGCATCCGAGAACAAATTCTGAGATTCAACTGTAGCCATCCCATTTGTAAAGTTTGCGACTGTTTTGATATATGCATCTTCTACCAGTTCGTTCAAATGTTCTTTTTTCTCGGCAGGAAGTTTTTCCAACTCTGTGTTGGATGTATGCAGTAAGCGGGAAATATCAATTCCGGAAACGATATCTCCTTTTTGCCTGATAATATCTTCCGCTTTGTTTTCCGAAAGATCTCCTTCGGTTAAAGCAAATGCTTCTTTCATTTTTGTTTTGCCGTCATAATCCCCCGGTTTACTGATAATGATGAGTAATTTGTTACGGATACCAAAAGTTACGTCGTCTTCCTGGTGGTAAGAAATATCCCCGTCTTTATCCAGTGCGTATCCCATTTCGCTGATGATAGATGCAAGGCTGTCCTGGTTTTTGATATTTATGATTGCATAAAGGGTCTCCGGAGTTCCGTCATGAGCAAATGGAGCTTCTAATGCGTAGTAAATCGGCTTATCGATTTCAAGTCCTCTTTTCCAGTTTCCCAGGACACTTCCTAAAATCGTATTTACCTTGGGAATGCTTTTGTAATCGGCATTATTCAAAATATTCATGGCACTGACATGGCCGAACGCAACGATTTTTTCGTTACCTTCAATCATTGCTGAAGTTGCTTCAGCGGCATCGCGTTCCGAAGAATCGGATGAACAGGAGCTGAAGAATAAAATTCCGCTTATCGTTAAGATGCTGAATAATAGTGATTTATTGTGTTTTTTCATTGGTAAATTTTTGTTTCAAATGAACACTCAAATGTAGACTTTCTTTTTAATTTCGAAGTTCATTTTTACAATTTTTATTCCAAACTTAAAAAGCTGATTTTGTGCATTTTATAGAGCCTTATTTTAATTGGAGACACTTGTACATTGCTTCCGAGGATTCACTTTCGCCATTTTATGACAGAGAGTACAGTGAATTTGAATTTACGGACCGGATCTACAACTTCCTGATCCATCCGCAATGGGACAACATTGGTTCACGGACACTTTTTGCCAAGATCTTATTTGTGGATTACGAAGAAGGCTATGCAATTATGGAGTTTATCGGGGAATGGAATGATGCTATTGAGAATGATATCATGACCCTGAAACGGAATGTAATAGAAGAAATGATGCCTCATGGAATCAATAAGTTTATTTTGATTGGTGAGAACGTGTTGAACTTCCATTACTCGGATGATTGTTATTACGAGGAATGGTTTGATGAAGTAGAGGATGGCTGGATTGCATTGGTCAATTTTCACGACCATGTGATCCATGAATTCGAAAGAGCCCGGGTAGACCATTATTTTGTAATGGGCGGCGATTTGGAAGATATCGAGTGGAGAACGAGTACACCTTCCCAGTTTTTTGAACGGGTGGAGGATTTGGTGCAAAGAAGAATCGGATAAAATAGTTAGGGACGCGATGCTTCGCGTCCCCACATTTTTTATCCTGATCCGAATTAATTACTTGGAGATAAATACCCGTTTCATAATCATGTTGTTGTCTACCGACACATTGACCATATAGATACCACTGTTTAACTCGTTGTCAAGTCTTATTGAATGCGCACTTTCACCGGCGTTTACATTTCCAAGTTTTTCTGTGAAAACGGATTTTCCGTTCATGTCAACCAGATTTACAAAGCCGTCTCCGTCGAATTTGCTGTTCAAATGAATGTTCAAAGAATTCGTACTTGCCTGGTACCCGATTTGTGTTTCCAATTTAGCTGAAGCTTCTTCAACTCCGGCTTGTGAGCCGAAAACATGTTGTGAAGTACGGATTACATCACCGTCAGTGCCGCTGCTGCTGTTTGTTTGGTTGGTTGCCAGGTAGAATGTTACACTTCCAACATTGGTTGCCGGTGAAGTCCAGTTGAATGTCCAGCTGGTTAAACTTGTTCCTGCCAATTTATGAGTAACACGCGATTTCCCTCCGGAAGTAATGGTTTTGGTATGTGTAGCGTCTGTAATTGCCCATGTTCCGGCTACTGTGTTGTTCGGGTTTAAAGCAACGATCTCAAATCCGTTTTTGGCATTGGTAGTGGCCATGCTGACCATAACTTCGTATGTAGTTCCCGGTTCGTATTCTGTAACCGGTGTTCCGGCGTGTGTCAAAGTTACATTATTAAAACCCGAGCCACTTTGAACTGTTCCTGAGTGGCATTGAGTACAAACTCCGTCTCCGGGAGCACCTGTTCTTCCTCCCGGACTTCCGGCCTGATACAAAGTATGATAGTTCTTGCTGAAGTTTTTAACTGTCTGTACGGATCGATTGCCTGCAAAGCTTAATAAAAGCCCCGAAGCGGCTAATAGTCCGATATAGATGTAGTTTTTAGTCATAACGTTTTTTTTGTATTTGTCTCAAAGTTACTTGTGTACGTATTGTCTGTTGTTATGAAATTGCCATAAACACTTATGAATTTCCGAAGTTATCCTGTTTTTAATTCTGCATTCTTCCTTGTTGCAGCCAGCATTGGAACTGTTGGATAAGCGAATCGGGAAGGGCTGGTCCTCCTTGCGGCATCAACTGGGGTGTTCCTCGCAAAGCCTGAATAATTGCCTCTGCATTTGCAGAGATTTCTGCATGGTTCGACAAAACCGGTGATGTTCCGGCTCCAACACCATGGCATACGGCACAGTTTTCTTCTATCATCGGGGCGATTTGTGTGCTGAATGAAATGGTACTGTTGCAGGTAACTTCCGGCAATGCAGGCGGAGTTTTTGCCTTTGTACAAGCACTGGGAAGGAATAATACCGAAGCAGAAATACTTCCCAACGCTAAGAAAATAGAAAGTGTTTTTTTCATTTACTTGATAAATAAAGGTTTAAAGCTCATCCATGAAAGTGCAGGAATGAACACGAACGGAATCAGGTAGCCTTTGAAATAATCGATCATTGCCATAGAATCCTCGTTCTTGAATTCGGGGTCATTCATGGTAAAGACGTAAAAAACCAAGGCTACTGAAAATCCTGATAAAATGAAATTACAAACAAAAGAAGCGACAGCCTTGTTCTTGATAAGTGCATAAATACCGGCTCCAAGAATGCTGATCCCGAATGTGATCATCGCGGAAAAGCACAACAAATGCCAATAACCGCTTGCTTCTGTAAAATCTGCGATCATATTCTTGTAAACGGAAGAATAGATCCATGAAATAAGCGACGCAAATAAGCCGGAGGCTGCAGCAAGGAAAAAAAAGCGTTTGAACATCTGACTATTTTTCGGTTACCGGAATGGAGTAAGAAATATTCATAATGTCCGGAACAGCATCGCTTTTACGTCCCACACCATAATCAATGCGATTTACCGTGAATTTCCCGCTGAAAGTCAGATCATCCCCGGATTTGGAAACGGTCGCAGGGATTTTTTTTTCTTTCGTAACCCCTTTCATGGTTAATTTTCCGGTGATGGAATAATTCTCTCCGGATTTTTCCACTTTGGTAGAAACGAATTTAATAGT
>DJFP01000019.1:928-1289 GCA_002432565.1 Flavobacteriales bacterium UBA5869 | reverse complement strand
GACGGATCTTTGCTCTTGAATGCAATTTTAAACCCTTCCTTGAAGACATAGTCTTTTGGTGCTGTTAATGTTACAAATGCCGAACCTGCAAATAAGCAGATTGCTAAAGCTGGATAAAGTAATTTTTTCATAATGGTTGTTTTAACGGGTGACTTCGACTCCGCTCAGTCACCTTCATATAATTTTTCTAAAAGGCCACTGAGCGGAGTCGAAGTGTCCTTTTGAATATTAATTATTGTCCGAACTCGAACTTTCTTCCGATGCAAAAACCAATCCTAAATTGACCTTTTAACCAATTGTCATAAGTATTGGTGATAAATTGTGTTTCCCCGAAACCACGGGCGTTTGTCAGGTAGATGGT
>DJFP01000019.1:0-830 GCA_002432565.1 Flavobacteriales bacterium UBA5869 | reverse complement strand
CGTGTTCTGATCATCAGCCGCCACATAATTCCGGTGAACAACTGTAGGCATAACAGCCAGGCTTACCAGGTCCCCGAATTTTCGGGCAATGTTTAATTGAGCGGAGTAGGAGAATCGGTATTCCTGTTTGGGAAAATGAGCAACGGCGTAAATATCCGGAAGCGCTTTCATGTAAGTATAAAACATACTTCCCGTTACTGCTAAGGAGATCGGCATGCCTTTTTTCTTCTGCTGCAGGATGCGGTATTTACCAAACCCATCGATCAATGACCGGTAAGGAGTTCCTGTACCTTTGCTTCTTCCGACGCCAATCATGAGGTTGTTAGTGATTCCGTATTCAAATGCCAGACGGATATCACTTGAATTGTCGAATCCAAACCAGTTTTGAACACCGCCGTTTGTACCTGCTAAATCGCCGAAACGGTGTTCTACCCGAAATTCCAAAACTCCTTTCCGTAAACATTCTACCGAATGGCCGCTGACGATGCGGGTGGACTGAAATGTCTGTTCAACCAGGTTGTCATCAACTTCAGTTTCGGTTTCTACTGCTTCCGTTGAGTCCGTTTCTTGCGCAATTGAAAAATGTGTAAAAAAACACGTTGCTCCAATAAATAATAGCCTTTTAATCATTTTAGTTAGTTTCTTTTGTTGCCAAGATAATATTTACCCTGATAAATAACTACCGATTTAATGCAGAATTGTCTGAATGGTTGGAATGCTTTTGTAAAATAGTCTACTTCGTTGATAGGAAAAACAGCCTACTATAGGAATCCTAAAATAAGCTGTTTTGAGCTTGTAAAATCAGGTTTAAACACTAACTTTGTCATACT
>DJFP01000179.1:388-8511 GCA_002432565.1 Flavobacteriales bacterium UBA5869 | reverse complement strand
GGCTGAACTGGTTTCAAAACCCTTTCATTTTGACAGAAAGACGAAAGCTGCTTTTTGGATTGTTACCGGATTGGGAAACACTTCCTTTATTGGTTTTCCGTTAATTTCAGCTTATTATGGCGAAAAATACTTGTCCATAGCTACAGTGACAGATCAAATGTCATTCTTCATGCTCGCCGTTTTTGCATCGATTGTTGCAATGAGAGCTTCCGGGAGTGCCAAAGCAGATTTTAAGACAATCAGTCTGAAACTTCTGAAATTTCCTCCTTTCCTGGTAATCATCGCAGCATTGGTCTTACCGCATTTCATTTCGTTGGAACCAATCAATCCCCTGGCCTCAACCCTGGCACTCACACTTTCTCCGCTGGCACTATTTTCAGTTGGTCTGCAGTTTGAATTAGGAAAAATGCGGGATGTGATCAAACCCATTTTAGCGGCTTCTTTTTACAAATTAGTTCTTTCCCCATTGATTATTTTAGGATTGGCTTTGATGTTTCATACGGGCGAAATGCAGACAAAGATCTCGGTCTTCGAAGCATCCATGGGAACGATGATCAGTGCAGGTATTTTGAATGATCAGTTCGGGTTGAATCCACGCTTGAGTAACCTCATTGTTTTTATGACCATTTTAGTATCGTTTATTACGAGCGGAATTTGGTACCTGGTTTTGGACATTTTAGTTTGACAATATGCTAACCCAGTAAAAACCCGGTTCGCCATTTGGCAAATTGGCGAATTTCACATTAGGAGGTCAAGTGAATAATGCTTTCGAAACTAAAATATTCTCTGTAGAATATTGGTTGCGGGAACGCTTGTCTTTGGCTTCACAAACTTCGTTTGCTCTTATCAAAAGCTGCGCCTTTCCTAAATTACTTCAGCTCTAATCCCGGATATCCGGGATCATAATTTAGTCTTCAAAAGCTACGCTTCTCCTAAATTATTTTCGCACTAACGTTTACCTGCGGTGCATACTTCGTAAGTGTCATAATTTAGTCTTCAAAAGCNNTTAGTCTTCAAAAGCTGCGCTTTTTCTTCTATTTTTGCAATTCATAGAAAAACAACATGAAACGAACAAAAATTGCTGATTTATTAAGTCAACCGAAAGTCGGGGAAACTTACCTTGTGAAGGGCTGGGTGCGATCATTTCGCAACGACCGTTTTATTCAATTGAATGATGGTTCTACTATCAATAATTTGCAGGGTGTAGTGGAAGCGTCTAATTTTGACGAGGCAATTTTGAAAAAAATAACCACAGCGGCATCCGTTGGATTAACCGGTGTTTTGATCGAATCGCAGGGAAGCGGGCAAGCTGTAGAACTACAGGTTTCAGCAATTGAGATCATCGGTGAAGCAAATCCTGATGAAGTTCAAAAAACGGTGATGCAGCCGAAAAAACACAGTTTGGAGTACCTGCGTGAGCAGGCGCATTTGCGTTTCCGTACAAACTTGTTCGGAGCGGTTTTCAGAGTGCGTCATGCTGTGAGTTATGCAATCCACCAATTCTTTAACGATCGCGGGTTCTATTACATTCATACACCAATTATTACCGGTTCGGATGCAGAAGGAGCCGGAGAAATGTTCCGCGTAACGAACCTGGATGCTAAAAATCCACCTTTGAACGAAGACGGTTCTGTGAACTTCTCGGAAGATTTTTTCGGAAAAGCAGTAAACTTAACAGTTTCCGGTCAGCTGGAAGGAGAATTGGCGGCATTGGCTTTGGGACAGATCTATACCTTCGGACCAACGTTCCGTGCTGAGAACTCCAATACTTCCCGCCATTTGGCAGAGTTCTGGATGATCGAACCGGAAGTGGCTTTCAACGATATTCACGACAACATGGATTTGGCGGAGGACATGCTGAAATACATCTGTGAGTACGTGATGAAGAACTGCGCAGACGACCTGAAATTCCTGAACGAGCGCGAAGCGCAGGAACAGCAGTCAAAACCACAGAACGAACGAAACGAATTAGGATTGATCGAGCGTTTGCAGTTCGTAACAACGAATGATTTCAAACGCATTACTTATACAGAGGCAATCGAAGTATTGATGAATTCAAACCATTACAAGAAAAAGAAGTTCAAGTACGATGTAAACTGGGGAACTGATTTACAGTCGGAGCATGAGCGCTATTTGGTGGAAAAAGAATTCAAACGCCCTGTGATCATTACGGATTATCCGGCATCATTCAAAGCATTCTACATGCGTGCAAACGACGGATGTGAACCGGGAAAAGAGACTGTTGCCGCAATGGATATTTTATTCCCTGGAATCGGTGAAATGGTCGGCGGATCTCAGCGTGAAGAGCGTTTGGATGTGTTGAAGAAGAAATGTACTGATTTCGACATCCACGAAGAAGAATTGTGGTGGTATCTGGATACACGTCGTTTTGGTTCCGTTCCACATTCCGGTTTCGGATTAGGTTTCGAAAGAATGGTGATGTTTGTTACAGGTATGACGAATATCCGTGATGTAATTCCGTTCCCGAGAACACCGCAGAATGCAGAGTTTTAAACAAAGTTCAAAAGAGTTCAAAAGGTTGAAATAGCTCAAATTGAACCGCTGATCCAATTCATTTTTTTTCTTAACTTATTATAGAAATGATTGAATTATGGATGGAATAAGACGTTTTGAAGACCTGTTAATTTGGCAGAAAGGCCGTGAATTTTCTAAAGAGATTCATACAGTTTTCAGGTATAAAAAAGAGTTTGACGAAAGAGCCTTAAGTAATCAAATAATAAGATCAAGTAGCAGCGTCATGGATAACATTGCTGAAGGATTTGAGCGCGGAGGGAATAAAGAATTTTTGCAGTATCTTTGGATTGCAAAAGCCAGTGCTGGAGAAAGTAGATCGCAATTATATCGAGCCTTGGATTTTGGAATAATTGAAGAAACTGAATTTTTGAAACTGAGAACTAAAGCGGAATTTTTATCCGTAGGGATCTACAAGTTAATTGTACAAATCAAGAACTCAGAGTTCAAAGGGCAAAAGTTTAGTTAGAAAATATTATTTTGAACATTTGAACATTTGAACATTTGAACATTTTAACTACTTGGAAAAAAGTGTATAAACTGCCATATCCTGGTAAGTTCCATTGAAATAGACNNTGAACATTTGAACATTTGAACATACTTTAACTATATTTATATTACCGAATAACCCTCAATGGCACTAAGGCAGCAGCTCACTCAAAAACTGGAACAACGACTTTCCCCGCAGCAGATTCAATTGATGAAATTGTTGCAGGTTCCTACCATGGAATTAGACCAGCGTATCAAGCAGGAGTTGGAGGAAAATCCGGCTTTGGACGAAGGTGCTGAGGAAATAGAGGACGATTACGATAACGATCCGGAAGACGATTACAAAGATGACGAAAACGAATTCGATAACGATTTCGACATCAGTGACTATTTCGACGACGATACTCCCGATTATAAAACACAGGTAAACAATAAGAGCAAGGACGATGAGGAGCGCGGAGTTCCGCTTTCCGTGGATTCTTCTTTCCAGGATAAACTGACTGAGCAATTGCACCTGTTGGATTTGGACGACACCCAATTCCAAATAGCGGATACCATCATAGGTAACCTGGATGAATCCGGTTATTTAAATCGCGAATTGGACGCCATTGTAGATGATTTGGCGTTTTCTTCCAATATCATGGTTTCCGAAGAAGAAGTGGAACATGTATTGAAAATTGTACAGGAATTGGATCCTGCAGGAATCGGTGCACGGGATTTGAGAGAATGCCTGCTGCTTCAGATCGAACGTATCCAGGAAGGAAATATTACCTTATTTACGGCTAAAAAGATCCTGGAAGACCATTTCGAAGAGTTTACCAAAAAGCATTACGATAAGATCCAGAAGAAACTGGAAATCGAGGACGAAGACCTGAAAGAAGCAATCGATGCAATTATCCGGCTGAATCCGAAACCGGGAGGATCTTTGAAAGACAATTCAAAAAGCATCCAGCAGGTAATTCCGGATTTCATGATTGCGGAGTTTGATGGAAAACTGGAGTTGTCCATTAACGGAAGAAACACTCCGGACCTGAAAGTTTCCAAAGAATACGAACAGCTGCTCAGAAGCTACAGTGAAGGAGCTAAAACATCGAAGGCAGACAAAGACGCGCTTCTCTTCGTGAAAACGAAACTGGAAGGGGCAAAATGGTTTATTGATGCGATTCGCCAGCGCCAGCAAACACTTTATACAACGATGCATGCCATTATGATGTATCAGTACGAGTTCTTCCTGACAGGTGATGAAACGAATATGAAGCCGATGATCTTAAAAGACATTGCTGAAATTGTGGGTCTGGATATTTCAACTGTTTCACGTGTTGCGAATTCAAAATATGTGCAAACGGCTTACGGAGTTTATTCCCTGAAATACTTTTTCTCCGAGTCACTTTCAACTGATTCCGGTGAAGAAGTTTCAACCCGGGAAGTGAAGAAAATCCTGACTGATGCGATCGAAGCAGAGAATAAAAAGAAACCTTTGACAGACGAACATTTGGCGAAATTGTTGAATGATAAGGGATACAACATTGCCAGAAGAACGATTGCAAAGTATAGAGAGCAGTTGAATGTTCCCGTTGCGCGTTTAAGAAAAGAACTGTAATGAAAGTTGTTTCCAAGATTCTTTCCTGGCTTTTTTTGCCGCTTTTAGCACCTGTATATGCTGTTGTTATTACGATGTATACGGAAAGCTGGGAAGCTGATTTCTATCAGGGAGACAGCCTGTTTTCACTAGACGAACGGGCAAAGGAGTTTTTCTTATACATCTTCACTTCCTTTTCATTCCTGGCTCCCGCATTAACGGTCCTTTTTCTTCAAACCCGGGGTTCGGTTACTTCCGTAATGATGGAAAAAAGGACGGAACGGATCATTCCTGCAGTTATGACGGTCTTATTCGGAATTTCTTTGTTGGCAATTTTGTTGTTTAAAGTCCCTCAAAATCTTCCCGGAGCACGGTTTATTTTTGGACTGTCGCTGGGGTCTTTGATAGCGGTGGTTGTCTGTACAATTCTTACTTTTCGCTGGAAAGTTTCCCTGCATGCCGCCGGAATGGGAATTTTAACCGGTTTTCTTTACATGTATTACAGCAAAATGCTGCTTTTTCCAATGTGGATCCTGGTACTTGCGTTTATTGCCAGCGGAATTGTCATGTCAGCAAGGATGTACCTGAAACTCCATACTTTATCTCAGCTGATTATCGGTTTTGCTATAGGCTTTGCAGGCCTGGTACTGGGAATCGAGTTCTTCTTTATATCCTACTAGGATTTAAAGAATTCCTAGTATTGTTGTTAAGCCTGACGACAAAAAACGGACTTTTTTGTTAAATTTGTTTTGCCTCATGAGACAACCTTTCCGACTTTTTGTTGTCTGTTAGGTACAGAACTAAAAACAAACCGCGTTGAAAAAACTAATAATTGTAGCGGGATTCCTTATTTCCACATCGGTGTCTTTCTCCCAGGACATNNTCTAAAAAATCACTTTCGAAAGAACAGATCAGTCTGATGAAAAAGGACATCCAATTAAGTGACTCGGATCTGGCGAATATCGGTACTCCAAATTTTAATTTTTACGACCTGGGAATCAGATTGTCTAAATCTGAAAGACAGTACGTGCAGGTCAATAAAGAGAAAGTATTGGTTTTTTATGCTATTCCTGAGGTAACAAAAGCTTTTACCACAAGTCCCTTAAATACAAAATAGAACACACCTGAACTTTATGAAGAATTTTCTTTTTGCGCTGATAACATTATTGGCATGCAACGCTTTTTCGCAGACGCAAATCCAAATGACCCCGGCAAACAGCGGGCAGACATTCAGTACATGTAATGGGTTTATCTTAGATTCCGGTGGACAAGGAGGTTCCGGATATGGAAACAATGAAACAATTGTTATAACCATTTGCCCGGATACCCCCGGAGATGTCATCTCACTTGTTTTTAACACATTCAACTTAAGTACGGATGATGACAATCCATCTCCTAATGTGACAAACATGGATTACATGGATGTCTATGATGGAAACTCGACGGCTGCCCCCACTTTGGGAACATATTCAGGGACGCAGCTTCAGGGAGTAGTTATCGCGTGTACTCCATTGAATACTTCTGGTTGTCTTACGATTCGTTTCCGATCTAATTCAACAGGAACGGGATTATTTACAGCAAGTGCTACGTGTACAACACCTTGTGCTACGCCAACAGCAGGTGGTTTCATTGTTGCAGGTGAAACTCCTGATAGTACGCGTATCTGTGTTGGAGACGCTGTTGATTTTTCCGGAGTAGGGTCTTTTGCGGCTCCCGGATTTACACTTGCTAATTATGCCTGGGATTTTATGGATGGGACAACTGCAGTGGGCCAAAACGTTTCTCACCAGTTTACTGCTCCTGGTCAATACCGCGTTCAATTGATCGTGACAGACAACAATGGCTGTACGAATACCAATTTATTAGACTTACAGGTTTTTGTTGCTACCATACCTAGTTTTGCCGGTTTCCCAAGCGATACAACACTCTGTATGGGAGAAAGTGTGGTACTTACGGCACAGCCGCAGCTTTACCCGGTAACCTGGACCGGATTTCCGGGATCTGCAACAATAGATAACGGATGTTTGACAGATGATCAATTGGGAGTTGCACAGGAAATTCCAATTACACAGACCGGATTTAGCGCCGGAGCGACACTTACGCAGGTTAGTGACCTGGAAAGTTTGTGTTTTGATATGGAACATTCTTTCATGGGAGATTTGGTAGTAATCATTGAATGTCCGAATGGGCAGAGCCAGGTCCTGCACCAGCAAGGCGGGGGTGGAACCCAGATCGGAGAACCAAATCCGGATGATAACGTAGATTGTAATGATCCAGCCACACAGGGGGTGCCATATACGTATTGTTTCACACCAAATGCTACGGAAACCTGGGTTGACTGGTCTAATAACAACGGTTTTGGAGGAACTTTACCAGCAGGAGACTATGCACCGATCCAGCCGTTTTCAAACTTGCTTGGATGCCCTTTGAACGGGGTTTGGACATTAATCGTTGTTGATAACTGGGCTGCGGATGACGGAACTTTATTCTCCTTCGAACTGAATTTAGCACCCCATCTGTACGAACCGGTAACTACGTTCGAACCTCAGATCGGTTTGGGAAGCGATTCGTCTTATTGGGAGCTTCCGGCTATTTACGGAACACGTTCTGCAGACGGAGATATTTTGACAGTTATTCCCGGAGCTCCGGGAACATATACCTACAATTATATTGTAATGGATAACTACGGTTGTCAGAATGACTCAAGCGTAACCGTAACCGTAAATGAGAACCCACAGGCGGATGCAGGTCAGGATGCTACTATTTGTAACGGAACACCTATCCAGTTGGACGGAAATATCGTCGGCGGGAATACAAGTTGTGACTATACTTTCAATCTCATTGATTCCTGGGGTGACGGCTGGAATGGAAATAACCTGATAGTAGTTGTGAACGGAGTTACTTCGACCTTTACTATTCCGGGGGGATTGAATGAAACCTATACTTTATCCATTCCAAACGGGGCCGCATTTACAGTTCAGTTCGACGGAGCAGGATCATTTATAGGAGAATGTTCCTATGAAGTATTGGATGCATCCGGAACGGTGGTCTTGTCTGACGGAACAACCGGAAATGCTTCGACAACAGTGCACAATTTAACAGGGAACTGCCTGGGGAACTTAACTTTTGAGTGGACTCCGGCCGGTGCGGTTTCGAATCCGGCAATTTTGACTCCAACAGCGAACGTTAGCACAAATACGACTTTAACATTAACGGTTTATCCTACAGGTCACCCGTTATGTGCAACATCAGACCAGGTTCTGATAAATATTTCAGCTTCTGCATACCCCGGAGCAGATAGTGTATTGACAATTTGTGCTCAGGGTTCTCCGGAGGATTTATTCCCGCTTCTTGGACCAGGTGCTTCACCGAACGGAACATGGAGTGATCCTGCAGGGGTTGCAGTTACAATGCCATATGACCCGATCACCATGAATCCGGGCGTTTATACTTACTCAGTGGATTCCAACGGATGTATCTCCGAGGCAACAATTACAGTTACGGAAATCAATCCGACAGTAAC
>DJFP01000179.1:0-345 GCA_002432565.1 Flavobacteriales bacterium UBA5869 | reverse complement strand
GTTTACAACGTTGGCGGATGTACGGATACGGTAGATTTTGTGATTACCGAACCCGATGCGTTGGAAATTACTTCTGTCACACAGGATCTTGTAGTTTGTTCGGGTGATTTATCGACATTAAATGTCAGCGGAACAGGAGGTTCAACTGCGCATACATTTACCTGGTTTACAACTGCCGGAATACAGGGAGTTGGAACGGATATCCCTGTAACAACCACTGTAACAACGCAATATTGCGTGGTGATGACGGAAGCTTGTGGTTCACAACCGGATACTGCTTGTATGGTTATTACAGTTCCACAACCGTTAAATTTGACACTCACTCCGGATGATGCGGCTGGTTGT
>DJFP01000249.1 GCA_002432565.1 Flavobacteriales bacterium UBA5869 | reverse complement strand
GCAATTCGATTGGAAGACCGAACAGACGGTAATACAAATCTTCCCGGAAAGCACCTGATTTCACTTCCTGAAGCAGGTTTTTATGAGTTGCTACAATGATGCGGCAATTGAACTTATACACTTTGTTTCCTCCAACGCGCGTAATTTCGCGTTCCTGTAATGCACGTAAAAGTTTTGCCTGGAATACAGGGTCCAATTCCGCTATTTCATCCAGGAATAAGGTTCCTCCGTCTGCTTCTTCAAATTTTCCGATACGGGTTTGGTTCGCGCCGGTAAAAGATCCCTTTTCGTGACCGAATAATTCACTTTCGAATAATTCTTTCGGAATAGCTGCTACGTTGATAGCTACGAATGGTTTGTCCTTATAGATCGAATTGTAATGGATTGCCTTGGCAATGACCTCTTTTCCGGTTCCGGTTTCTCCGGTAATGGAAACAGTAATGTTGTTGGAAACCGCTTTTTGCAACAGATTAAAAATGTGCTGCATCTTACTGCTTTGCCCAATGATGGTGTCGCTGAAGTTGTATTTGGTTTGAACCTCTTTTTCCAGTTTTTCAATTTTCTTTAAAAGCTTGGTCTGGTTCTGTGCATTTGCCAGGGTATTCAGCAGGCGATTCCGTAGATCGTTACCTTTTACGATGTAGTCGTATGCTCCCAGTTTAAGGAGGCTTACAGCGGTTTCGATTTCTTCCTGTTCAGAAATAACGATGACCTGGGTTCCCGGGCACATCCCTTTAATTTTTTCCAGGAGCTCTTCACCGGAAATATCCGGTAAACGGTAATCCATCGTAATTAAATCAGGAACTTCATCGTTCAAACGGCTCAACAATTCCTTTCCTGTTGAAAAAGCCTCCGTTTCATAATCAGGATTCAACGAAACAGTGTGTACCAATAGTTTTTGGTACCAATCGTTGTCTTCGACAATAAAAATGCGTTGTGTAACCCCGGTTTCCATAATGCTGTACTTAGTTTAGTTTTTCTTTTACCTGTGTAATAATGTGTCTGGCTTGTTCCTCGAATACTTCCATCAATTCGTGAATGGAAGGATCAACTTTTAATTCTTTCCCCATTCGTTCTATCTCTTTCAAAGTAGTGTAACAGTTATTCGCCCCAAAATGCTTGAAGGGGGCAGCTAATTGATGAGCCAGTTCGGATGCATCATTCCAGTTTTCGGCTGCTGTCAGTTCCCTCATTTTGATCAACCCGTTTTCTGTTGAGTTCACGAAAGTCTGCAATAATTCTTTGTAGAAACTTTCATTGTTGTTTGTCAGTTTTTGAAGACTTTTGAAATCCGCTTCGTCTAATTGAGTTCCCATATTGTTGTCTTTATAAATTTGATAGAGTATTCTTCTTATTTCTTCGGGGTTTACCGGTTTGGTAAGTACTTCTGTCCAGCCCGAATCCAGCATTTCCTGTCTTTTTTCAGGATTGAGGGTTGCAGTCAGACCAACAACCGGTATTTGATCGAGAGTTTCCATTTCTGCCATTTTTTTGCGGAGCTCATGTCCGTTCATTTCAGGCATCCGGACATCCAGAAGTACAATATCTATATCATTGTTTTTCAATTGTTCCAGCGCCTCCAATCCATTGGTTGCTTCCAGAAGCGTAATATTCACACCGTGGAACATGCTTCGCAGCAGGGTACGGTTGAATGGTTCGTCATCAACGATCAGCAGACTTTTGTCTTTCAGAAAGGAAAAATCGGTGCGTGATGGTTCGCGTGGTGCATCTACCTGGTCTTCCGTTTTTTCAAAAGGGATTTCGATGTAGAATGTTGTTCCGATTCCTTCTTCACTATTTACCCGGATGGATCCACCTTGTTTATCAATGATTTGCTTCGTAATGCTGAGTCCCAGACCGGTTCCGCCGTATTTGCGCGTCACACCCGGATCTGCCTGTTCAAATGGTTCGAAAATACGTTCCAATTGTGCTTTCGACATCCCGATTCCCTGGTCCTGAACTTCTATTAAGCACCGGATTTGGCGCTTTTCCAGCTCTTCAAACCGCAAATGGACCGTGATTAAACTGTCTTTTGAGAATTTATTGGCATTACTGATCAGGTTGATAATTATCTGCCGGAAACGCAGCGGATCTCCCAGTACGTTCGGGAACGATTTTTGGTCCAGTTCGACCACTAAACTGTTGTTTTTTTCGCTTACCTGCAATTCATATTGCTCATGCAGCATCATGATCTCATTGGCCGGATTAAAAGCGATCTTTTCCAGTTGAATGTGGTCTTTTTCCAATTTGGAAAGATCCAGGATTTCATTGGTGATCTGTGACAAATGCTTAACCGAATTTCGGATGATCTTCACTTTTTTCGCTGCGCTTTGGTTCAGGGGTTCAAAAAACAACTGCTCCGTAAACCCGGAAATGGCATTTAATGGTGTACGGATCTCGTGGCTCATGGTGGCCAGGAAGCGTGACTTGGCTTCTGTCAATTGATCGCTTTTATCTTTTGCAAGTTTCAACTGGGCATTGGTTTCTTTTGATTTATTGAACAAAGTGATAATCAGGATGACGATCATCAGGATCAACAGCGTAGAGATAATACTGAACAGAAAAATAATTTGGTTTGTCTCTGCAGCAACATTTTTGGCGTGCTGTGTCTCCTTGAGCAATTCTCTTTTGTCTGCCAGTTCGATTGCCTGGAATATCTGCCCGATCTGTTTGCTTAATTGGTTGTTTTGCTGTTCAAGATCCAATTTATACAGGTTTAGAAAAGATTCTTTAGAAACAGCTTTGTTCTTTACGCTTTGGATCTTCCGTGCAATTTCGTTGGTGCTGGCTTCCGCAATTTCAGAAGCTTTGATTTTGACTTCCGGCTGCTGGACTGAGGGAGTAGTCGTTGTAGTGGTTTGTTTCTTTTTTCGCTGGAACCATTTCTTCTTGGCTTCCTCTTCCGCTGGCTGTGGCTGTACTTGCGGGGTTTGCAAAGCATTTACACGGTCTCGGATTTCCATTTTTATCCGCGCTGTTTCACTGGCATTTTGGACCTCGTTCTCCAGGATCGACATCGTTTCGTTTACCCGGTTCTCATTTTTGATGCTCATGAGAGTATCCAGGTTCCGGAAACGGTCTTTTACCAGCTTATTCAGCTTCCGTACCTGTTTTTGATAAGAAGGATCATCCGTTTTATAGGATTGGAGCAAGTCCATTTTACGATTAGTCTGTGATTCCAGGATCTCAAAGTCGAGCGGTGCATCCGGATTATTCTGATAGAGGTAGGAATAGGTAAGGTTATCGGATTTGAGAATGTTGCTGTTTAAATCCCGGACAATAAAACGCCGGTTCTCCTTGAGATTTGTCGGGAGCGGACTTTCCGAAACCTGCGATAAACGATCGTAAACCCAATATCCTGTCGTACATACAAAAATCAGGAGTAATCCGATAATTATAAATAGAATACGTTCAAAAAGAATATTTCTCCAGCCGGTTTTCATATTGATATGAATTTTCAATTTGAAAAATACGCCTTTTTGCTGAATTTTATTTTTCAAAATGAATTTTTAACGAAATAATCCGGTAAAAATGAGTTTTGGATGTGTTTTGTGAAGTTACCGTGCTGGTTCGGTTGAATAGAAGGTCTTTTTTCGGGATTTTAATGATTTTTTTACGATGTGTTTGCTGAATTGAAATAATTCCTTATTTTTGCACCCGCTTACAATGGTAAGTGTTGCTGTCAGTCCGACAGTAAATTGAAATGCCTCGGT
>DJFP01000031.1 GCA_002432565.1 Flavobacteriales bacterium UBA5869 | reverse complement strand
GTGTGAAATCCCGGTTCGAAGGTTCACTTTTGTCTCCTCCCTTGAGGGAGGATTAAGGAGGGTGGTAGGCTCAAATCTTCCGCAAGTATTGATTTTATTCGGTTTCCTCAAATTATGAATGGTTCGATTCCCTTTTGCTCGGAAGGTATTGTATTTCAGATTGTTTGCACGTTATTTTCAGGGACTCCTAATAACTTAAATCAAATTTCCATTAAATTCGCATCTATGGGACATAAAAAAGTTTGTTTTGAATGCAGAAAAGCCTTTAATCTCATCTATGATTTTAATGTAGAACAAAGTATGATCTGCCCGGATTGCGGAAATCCGGCAGTATTCCTGAATCACAAATTCAGACCACCCAAAAAACAAGATAAAAAAGGATGGGAATTGGCCCTATTTTTAAAAGATCATGGTTTTTACTTTCAGAGTGCCTATGCACACATTGTTCCCGGACTTTACCTACAGGTCCCCTATCCGAGTTCTATTGAAGAAGCAAAGGAGTTTGTTACTAAATACAAAAGACTATGAAACAATTGGCCTATATTTCCCTGATCTTAATCAGTACAATTTCATGCTTGGGGCAAGTCGAAAATAAACCGATTTTGAAACAGGAAGAAGATAAAGACGAAAGAATCTTTTTTACCAAAGAATTATCGGAAAAATACGGATTACCTCCATTACCCTTTTCTATAGTTGTGCCGAAAGGTTATAGTTATCAGTTTAATCATAAAACGCGTTCTGCCATACGCATTTATAAATATGAAGAAGATAGCTTGATTAACGAAATTGCAATTGGAATCTCATCATTCGACAAAAAGTATTCCGAGGAACAAGAGAAGCTGTGGTTAGAGGAATTTAAAAATAGTCCTCAGGCAAAGCAAAATCCGGATTTTAGCATCCAGATCTATACCGATTATTTACTTCTGGGGACTAAACGAAATTTTTATACATACTCCATAGACAACACGTTGGGTAAATACCCGGTAAATATTCCGCTTAATTCGGTAGGCATTACTCATCCTAGCAAAGACGGATGGTCTGGTTTGGCGATTGTAGTGACTAAATGGAAAATTGATGTAGATTCACCCTTGTTAGAAATAGAAAAGGAAATAATCAATTCCATTCGATTTGAATAGTTTGAGCCCCCTTACTCTTCAACTAATCTTTTTACTAACACAATATACTTGATGTGTATTTGATTAATCGTTACCAAAGAATCAAAGACTAATGGAGTGAAAACCGGGATGTTAATACTTTGAACAGAAAATTGAATTTAGGTTTTAATGTCTAAATAAAACCTATTTCCGGTTCCATTTCCGTTTACCCTTCTCCACAAAAAGCAAAAAAGCATTCAGCGGTAGTTGAATGCTTTTTTGCTTTTTGTCCTCAATACTCTTGCTCACACTCACTCTTTCCTGAGCTTCCTTTGGCTTTCTTGTCTTGTTAGACAAAGCCTCAGTCTTCACAAGCTGTGCTTGCTCTTCTTTTTGCAGAGCGAGAGCGGAGAGAAGAGTTTGTTCGGATTTTTACTCAACCACCAATTTCCCGCTCTGAATCACATCATTCCCGATCAATCTCTTGCCATAGTACCTGGATTTTATTTGAAGTATAAGGCAAAAATAATAGGGGCAAAATGACTCCGCAATAAGGCATTTTACGTATTTCGAACCCATTGGCTCAATACATAAAATCCTTCTTGGAAAAGAGAATACTTAGTATCATGCTGATAGTTGCTACACCGATAAAGAAAACAATAAGTGCACCTATCCTTCGGGAATTGATCTTGCCGGCACGGAAAAGCAGGTAGCCGATCAGGATATTTCCCAGGGCCCACAAAATATTTGTGAAGGGCGTGGAGAGAGCTATTCCCGGTGGATCAGCAAATGGAGTGGGAAAGGGATCCCCGGAAATGCCATTCATAAAGTGCGGCACTGCATTTGCCAGGAAGAACCCTGAAAAGAAAGCCGAAAGGTAATGGTACCAACGGTATGGCGGTGTACTTGTCCAATTTTCCATCGATTGAAGATTTATATTTTTAATGAATTGATGTACTGGTGTCATCTATGGGAAAAGGTACCCGGTAATTTGGCCGCCTGGAAACTAAAAACCACCCGATCAAAGCAAGTATTCCAGACGCTCCGAGGAATAAAAAGTTCTCGAAATCGGGTTCCGGGGAACGCTGTCTCACAAAATGCAGTTTCAGCAGGTGGTGGTCAATGATTCCTTCTACAAAATTGAAAAGTCCCCAGCCAAGCAGCAGCCCGCCCCACAATAAATAGCCCGATCGGTTCACATCACGCCTGGATAAAACTTTCCACATCAGGATGATCCCGATCAGAACAACCATCCAGCAAAAAAAATGGAAAACGCCATCCCAGAACATGTTCACGCTTTTTCCGAGCAAAGTATCAATAGTGACCTTGTTAGAAAGCATTTCATGCCATTGAAAGATTTGATGGAACCAGATACCATCAATAAAACCACCCATGCCGATCCCGAGTACCACGGATGCCATTGACAGCGGAACAGGGTTGAGCGTTTTGTAAGAAGGGCTATGAAGCGAATATCTGTGGTATTTCCGGGTAGACAGCCAGCTAAATAACCAAACCAGTAGTGCCAGTACAATAAATGCAGAAAGCATAACAACCAGGTTGGGGTAAAAAGTGCTGTCGTAAATAGCCTGCTGTAATGGTCTGTTGCAATTGATACACGCCGCCACATCCGTAACATAAAACAGCGAACCCAATAAACAGAACTTTTTCATAAATAGAGTAATTACAAGTCTGGTCTAAAGTAGGTCATTTAAACACCGCATGCTTATATTGTTCCCGTGGAAAGTTGCATGAATCACAGATGTGTAGTTGCACCATGTCCTGATTATTCCTAAGTTCACGAAAAAAAGAACCGCTATGAGAATTTTTTGGAGTACCAGTATTTTTTTGCTTGCATGTGCCTGTGATTCACCCGAACCGGCTAAAACAGTCTCTTTCGAGACAGTCGAAGAGATCAAAAAAGAAGATGCTGTGGAATATGCGGCGAAAGAACAGGAAATAGGAACTTTTGTACTTCCGAATGAAGTGGTGGTGCTGAGCTTCAAAACCAAAAAGAAGAAACAGGTGTTCCTTTGCCGGGATAAAGACAATCATTACCTGGTATATCGATTCGGAAGCAAACCCAAAGTAGAATTGCAATTTCCGGGGAAACTTGATGAAACCAGTTTTCGAAAATTTGAGTACTCCTCTTATTTCAGGGGTGGCGGAGTGGAAAACCTGGCAATGAACCTGGATTATTTGTCCTTTACCAACAGCGGTTACCGTTACGTCATTTACAAAACTTACNNACCTTCGAAGGTGGCTTCCCGGAAGAGGTCATGGAAAAAGTGACCCAAACCGAAACTCTTTATGATTAAATCCGAATATTCCCCAATTACCTTTTCTCAGCATTCATTCGTAATTCTTAACGAACACTTCATGAGGACATAACTCCACTGCAAAAACCACGTTCTAACTTTGTACCAACAAAACAGAATTAGAAATCATGAAAGCGTACAAATTAAGAATCATGACCTTTTTAGACCGCACCTTCTGGCTTTGGCTCGGAATTGGTTCGATGATCATTTATTTTAGATACAGATAAGTTCTACTCAGCTTCGCAAATTTGCCAGTTTGCCAAACTTAGATTCAATTCGCAATTTGGCATTCGTAATTATTTCAGCGTTTCAAGCAGTTTTCCCAAAGTCAATTCAACCATTAAGCGGAATGAGTAAGCCCTGGTCTGCACGCCAATACCACTGTCGCCCATCAATCCATTCCGGTCTGCGTTGGGTGTTGTAAAATCGATCACATAATCCGTAGTTTTCGGAAGTGCAAAGCCGAATTCAAATACAATGGAAGCACGTTTCCCGCCTTTTAGGTCCAGGTTTCCTCCTAAAGCGAATACAAGCCTGTTGTATTGGGAAGATTGGATGTGTTGTTGAGTGAACAGGTACACAGGGTTCCTGTTATAATTGAAATCCGTGTGTCCGCCGAATTGGAAAGCTGCCCTTTTGGTTAACTGGATGTCGAAGCCAATCCCGATATTTGTTACCGGTCGTGCTCCCTCACCATAAGCAAGGAATTTCTGTCCGCCAAATAATTCCATGATGGTTGAATCGCTGATGAATTCCGGGTAACGCTCTGCAGTGGTCGGGTCATCATGAATCAGGTAATATTTTTGCTGTAAGAATGTTTCTGCAGTTATATTCAGCCAAAGTTTTTCACTCAATTGTGCAGCAATACCTAAGCTGAATGAAGCAGGGTTTCTTACTTTAACCTTAGCCCTTGTGGCTTTGGAAGCGATTGAAATGTCTACCGGAAGCAACCCTTCCCCGTCCAGGTTGAGTGTATAGTATTCCCGGAAAAAAGTCCCCCTCCCTACAATATTGAAAGTGGGAAGCGTAGCCGCGAAACCTGCCCTGAATTTCGGATAATGAAGCAATACCGAAGGCTTGAACATCGCTTTTACATCCCAGTAATTAAAAGAAATGTTAGACGAAAACCGGGTGTCCTGGGAAGAAGAAGTGTCCTGAGGCAGCACAGTGACCGAATAATCGTTGTAATAACGCACACTCTTGAATCCTCCCATATGAGTTAGCCCAACGGATAAATGCGGGGCGACATCGTAAGAAAGACCAAAACCCACCCAATATTCGATATTGCGGATTTCCTGTGCATACTTGGAAATGAATTTTTCTTCGCCCGGAGCATCAATGGCGTCATATCTCCCGGAATGGAACGAATAAAGCTTGCTATTGTGCACGTTTTTGGAAAGCAGCATATACCCCACATGCCATTTCGGAAATTTTTTCGGAGACATAATTCCGGCAATCATATTCGGAACCACGGAGAACTCCGTGCTCTGAATATCCTGTTTGGGTCCAAGCGAGTTTTCCTGGATGAACTTTCGGATCTGGTAGGCATTCATAGAGAAAGACAAAGCCCTTTTTTCTACAAGGGTCATAGCGGCCGCGTTGTAATATACCATCGAATAATCATCCAGTCCGCCCACAGCCGCACCTCCCAAAGCAGTAGCCTTGATCCCGAACTGATCATTCCAGTAATGGTTATCTTGTCCTGATGAAATAAACGGAAGCAGGCTTAGGCCCAGAAGGGATAGGATATTTTTTCTCTTCATCTTTCTAAGATACACATAACGAATTACCAATTTCTATTTACAAATTACTAATTTTTACGATGTGGGTTTGATTTAATATATTTTATGAATCTACTTTAATTTGGCTTCCATCGTTTTAATAATAGCAGTATGAATTTTAAGAAGCTCTTTACAGGATTTAATCATGTTGGTTGCAAGTTCCACGTCTAAATAGTTAGTGGTTCCAGTAACTTTAACCAATAAAGGGTTTCATTAGTCTCTTTTCTTGAGATTTTGAGTTTATGAATAAAATCTTTTGATGATTGTCCGCCAATGGCTTCTGTAATATTTGCTCCAATTGATGTGCCGGATCGTAAAAGTTGTTTTGAGAGAATGAATTCTTTTTTTCGAATGTCAGGTATTTATAAGTCGCAACAATCTCAACCGCGAAGTCAAAACTTTTCTTTTCAATAATATTTTCTTTCATCTGAATAGTGTTTCTATTTAAGATAATAAAAAATATGAATTGATTATTAGAAATTGGGAATCCAGTGTATCTCAATTGGTAATTAGCAATTGGACATTCGTAATTACCAAAATGTCATTTTGTCAGGCTTTTATTTCCGGTTTGCTTTTTGACGAAAGCCCCCTGTGAAAACACAATCAAAAATTACGGGTTCAGCCGCTGAAGCATTGATTTATCCGGTGCTTCTACTGCTTCTTTGCTGGACGATCTGGTTGTTGGAAACAACTCCCGGAGGAAGCGATTTGGTGCAATGGGGAATCCGCCCTAGGCAATGGAGTAGTTGGAAAGGAGTCTTTTTCATGCCATTATTACATGATCCCTCAAATGTGAAACACATTCTGAATAATTCACTTCCGACTTTACTGCTGCTGGCAGCGGTTATTTATTATTACCGCGAAATTGCACTGAAAGTTTTCCTGATCTCCTGGATAGGAACAGGATTGATAGTTTGGTGGGTTGCCAAAGACAACGGGTCCTATCACATAGGAATGAGCGGCGTGATTTATGCACTCTTCGGGTTTTTGTTTATTTCCGGATTTTTCAGACGCATATTGGCTTTACAGGGGATTTCACTGGCTGTCATCTTTGTATACGGAAGTATGATTTGGGGAATCTTCCCGATAGAGCCGTCGATCTCCTGGGAGGGACATTTCGGAGGTTTTATTGTAGGTGTGTTATTAGCTATTGCTTACCGTAACAGGGGACCGGTACGTGCTAAGTTCCAATATGAGATCGAAAAAGAATTGGGTATCGAACCACCCGACCTGGAGGGAATGTGGCGCAGGAACCAGGAAGAAATTGCCCATCGCCAATACATCGAACAGTTAATGCGTGAACAGGAAGCCGTTTATGGTCCGAAACCACCGATCCGGGTTATTTACCATATTAATCCGGTCAGGAAATCACCGGATGAGGGAGGAACACTTCCGGACGATACTGAAAAATAATTCCTGCAGTGCCCTCGCTTAAATAGTCCCAGTTTTCGAAAGGAATAGTCAGTGAGATCATTTCAGAAGTTCGAAGCGAGATCATTTCCCCCGAAAGATAACAGGCAAGCTGTGAAATACCGTCATTGTGCCC
>DJFP01000263.1 GCA_002432565.1 Flavobacteriales bacterium UBA5869 | reverse complement strand
TTCGTTACGATCACATTTCCTTCGCTATAGAACAAACGCCACAATTTGCGCAGGAAGTTATGCACGCCGTTGATTCCCTTTGTGTCCCACGGTTTGGTCTGCTCCAACGGACCTAAGAACATTTCGTACATGCGCAGGGTGTCTGCCCCGAATTTCTCTACCAGCTCATCCGGAGTTTGTACGTTGAATTTCGATTTGGACATTTTTTCGACTTCCGAACCGCAGATGAAATCACCATTTTCTTCTCGAATGAAATTCGCATTCATATATTCTTGACGCCAATTTTTAAACTCCTGTATATTCAATTTATCATTGTCAACAAAGGAAATATCAACATGTCTTGGATTTACACCCAACATCCTTTCAAGAGTATGTCCACTTATTTTCAATATTTCAGAAACCTTATCTTGAAGAATTGTATCTTCTTTAAAACTATCAATATAAGAAGAACTAACAAAAATTGTTGGGGCAGCGTCTTCTATCAAATTTCCACTTGGGACAGTCAAGTAATCCAATCGATAAGCCAAACTACTTCTCCCCAAAATCATTCCCTGGTTGATCATCTTTTTGAACGGCTCATCAAAAGAAATGTAGCCGCGGTCGTACAGGAACTTGCACCAGAAACGGGAATACAGCAAGTGACCCGTTGCGTGCTCCGAACCTCCGATGTACAGATCTACCTGGTTCCAGTAATCCGCTTTTTCTTTGGAAACGAACTCGTGGGTATTGTGCGGGTCCATGTAGCGCAGGAAGTAAAAGGAACTTCCGGCCCATCCCGGCATGGTGTTGTATTCCATGCGATCGCCCTCGGAGTATTTCCACGCACTTTTCTCGGCACGTGCCAATGGCGGTTCGCCGTCTTCCGTTGGTAAATATTTGTCTACTTCCGGCAGTTCGACAGGCAGATGCGCGTCGTCAACCAAATACGGAATTTCGTTCTTATAATAAACCGGGAAAGGTTCACCCCAGTAACGCTGACGGGAAAAAATCGCGTCGCGCAGGCGGTAATTCGTTTTTCCTTTTCCTAATCCTTGTTCTTCGATTTTTGCAATCGCAGCTTTCATGGCTTCTTTCACGGAAAGCCCTGTCAGGAAACCGGAATCGGTAATCGTTCCTTCTTTCTCAGAGTAAGCTCCTTCGGAAATGTCTACATTCTCAAAAATGTTTTTGATCGGAATATTGAAATGTTTCGCGAAATCCCAATCACGCTGATCGCCACATGGAACGGCCATCACAGCACCAGTTCCGTAAGAAGCCAATACGTAATCCCCGATCCAAACCGGAATTTTCTCCCCGGAAAACGGATGAATGGCATAAGCTCCGGTAAATTGCCCGGTAATATTTTTCACGTCCGCTTGTCTGTCGCGCTCTGATTTCAAAGAAGCGGCGGTTTTATAAACTTCAATGGCATCTTTGTATTCGGCCGTCGTGATTTCATCAACCAACGGATGTTCCGGAGCAAGGACCATGAAGGAAACGCCGAAAATGGTGTCAGGGCGGGTGGTGAATACTTCGATAGAAGGATCCAATTCATCTCCCCCTTTGAAGGTCAGACGACTCTGATGAGTGTCAGACTCCGTCAGAGGGGACAAAGGGGGATGGCTTTTGTCTAATTTAAACTTTACAGAAGCACCTGTCGATTTCCCGATCCAGTTGCGCTGCATATCTTTGATCGCATCTGTCCAGTCTACTGTTTCCAGGCCGGTCAATAAACGTTCTGCATAAGCTTTGATCCGCATCGACCACTGGCGCATCAGTTTTTGTTCCACAGGGTGACCGCCGCGCTCGGAAAGTCCGTTGATGACCTCATCGTTGGCAAGCACGGTTCCCAAAGCCGGACACCAGTTCACCCAGGAATCAGCCAGGTAAGCCAGGCGGTATTCCATCAGGATATCGGACTGCTCTTTTTCGGAGTAATTTTTCCATTCCTGCGCTGTAAATGTGTTCGCAAATTCGCTAACAGCTTTCACCTCAGCATTTCCGTTTTTCTCGAATTCAGCGATCAGGGAATCAATAGATTCCGCTTTATCGGTTTTTACATTGTACCAGGAATTGAAGATCTGCTTGAAGATCCACTGGGTCCATTTGTAATATTCCGGAGAAGAAGTGCGCACTTCGCGGTCCCAGTCGAATGAGAACCCGATCTTATCCAATTGATTACGATATCCTTTTATGATATTGTCCTGATAATTTGGATCAGTAATTCTTACATGTTCACTTTTAACAATAAGCGCTTCATCTTTTATCGTACCATCAGGATTTACAAATTCTTGTTTGATCTCTCCATTCTCGTCCAGACAGCCATCAATATTAATTGAAGTTGTGATTTTAGGATGAAGCCCGGTCTGGATCGCATATTGTTCTGCAGGAAGCCCGAATGAATCGTATCCCATCGGATGCAGCACATTGTAGCCTCTTAATCTTTTGTAGCGCGCATAGATATCGGATGCAATGTAACCGAGCGGATGTCCCACGTGCAAACCTGCCCCGGATGGATACGGGAACATATCCAATACATAGTATTTGGGTTTAGCGGAGTTATCCTCAGCGGCAAACGTTTTATGCTCTGCCCAGTATTTGCGCCATTTGCGCTCGATATCATTAAAATTATATTCCATGCTTTCGCGTCTGTTAAAGTGGGGAAACGCTTGCGCCAGAGCTCTTCGC
>DJFP01000121.1:3773-6404 GCA_002432565.1 Flavobacteriales bacterium UBA5869 | reverse complement strand
CCGCACAAACGATTCCATCTTTTTTGGTGTTCACAAAAGCACCAATGCTTCAACAGGAGTTGATTTCCTGGTATTGGAATACAGCAATGATAACGGAGCTACCTGGACAGGAATTACATTCCCGGCTTTACCAACAGGAACAGGAACTGCAAAATGGCACAAAGTAGGAACAGCTCTGCCGGCAGGTGCTCATGTAGCAAACCTGCGCGTTCGTTTCAGAAGCACATTGGTTGGTACTTCTTCTTCCAATCCTCAATTCAGAATCGATGACATCGCTTTCTCTTGTGGTTCAACTACTTCTTGCGGTGAGCCGACAGCGTCAATCAATGTATCCGGAGCTACTGTTATTTGTGCAGGCGCGACAATGCCTCAATTGACATCTACAACTGGAATCGTTGATCCTTTTTACCAGTGGTATGATCAGGATGGAGCTGTTTCAGGTGCAAACCTGGATGTTTACACACCTGCAACTTCTGGTACTTACCACGTGGTTGTTAGCAGTGAAGACGGATGCGAAGCAGTTTCCGAAGAAGTATATGTTTTAGTTTACCCGCAAGTAGAATACTGTCCGATCACACTGGAAGGATGTGAAGGAAAAGAAGTAGCGGCTTGCGTGAACGTAAAAGCTTCCGATTTAATTTTCTCTCAATACGTTGAAGGAAGCGGATTCAACAAATATGTAGAGATTTACAACGGAACATGTGCTGATATCAATTTGGCGGGTTACGAACTACAAGCCTTCCACAATGGAGCATCATTTGCAGGGGCGCCGACTTTCACTATTGCACTTTCAGGAACTATTGCTGCCGGAGGAACAATTGTAATTGCTCACCCGTCTGCAACGGCCTGGACTGGTACACCGAACATTTTCTCTGCAAACCTGCAGTTCAACGGTGACGATGCCTTGGTATTGTACAACGGAAACACATCTTCTGCAGCAGATATCTTTGGTTCTGTAGGAAACGACCCGGGATCAAACTGGAGAGACAGCGATTCAACAAGCGCTACTTTCGGATGGTCTACTGAAAACAAAACATTGGTACGCAAAGCATGTGTTTACTCAGGTATTACTGTAAATCCGGCTTTACCTGGATTCGAAGGTTTCCCTACATTGATCACTGAATGGGATACACTTTCCCAGGATGATGTTACAGGTTTGGGAACACATGCTTTCGGAGCTTCTTCTTACAACTTTGCCGTGGTTTCAGGAAACGGAATCATTAATAACGTAGTTGATAACTGTGTAACAGTTGAAGTTGGAGATGTAAACTCTGTGATTGAAGTTACAGGAACATTCTGCACGTTCAACAATTGTAATGCAACTCCGGGTCAGATCAACGTAAACGTAAATTGTGCGGAAGGTCGTGCCATGAAAACAACTTTCACTACTCCTGTAGCTGACTTGTACCCAAACCCAACTACAGGTTCTGTAATGATCAATTTCAACACAACTTCTGAGGAAGAAGTTTCTATCAAAGTGTTGGATCTTTCAGGAAAAGAGCAACTAACTATCCAAAACGGATTGATGGAAAAAGGAACTCACAGAATGCAGGCTGACTTGTCAGCACTTGCTCCCGGAACATACCTTATCCGAATTGCTTCTGCTTCTGAAAACCAAACACTTCGTGTAGTTAGATCAGAAAAATAAGAATAGCAATTCTTAAAAGAAGAGTCCTTCTGTTTCGGCAGAGGGACTCTTTTAAACATTTATATCATAAACATGAAAAAAAAATCAGTACTTATTTTAGCAGCCGCTTTTTGCCTGGGATTAAATACGGCAAAAGCACAAACACCTTTCAATCCAACAACTTATTCCGGATGGCTGACCACTCCGGATAATTATTTTGCAAACCTTCCGGCAGGATCGGGAGTTACTTTTAATCAGCCTCTCAGAGGTGTCGGAAACCAGTTTTCCACTTCTTCCGACGGGATCAATTCCGGTCAATGGCAGAATGCTTCTTCTGCTGATGCCATTGCGGCCAATCGCTATTTTACATTTTCGGCCACTGCTAATTCCACTACTTCATTCCAGGTCGACAGTCTTTTACTGATACTTGGAAGAACAGGCGCAGGACCGGATTCGTGTATCCTTCAATACAAATCTCCAGCTACCGGCTACTCATTTGTATCCGTTACTCCAAATACTTATACGATTTTAAGTCCCACAACCGCCCCTACTACTTCTATTACAATTATTCCTGCTTCACCGCTAATGGTTTCGGCTTCCGACAGTATTGTTTTCCGCTTGGTAGCATGGCATGCCAGCAGCTCATTGGGAAAAATGAGAATCATCAATGGCACGGAAATTTTCGGCAGTTCGCTCACCGCACCAATGAATGCGATCGAGGCTCCGGTTGTGCAGGCAACAAATGCTCTATGTGTTTCAGCTGTTAATGGCGACAGTGTGCAGGTAACATTTAATTCCTCCGGAACATTTAATGCCGGCAATACTTACTCACTTGAGTTGTCAGATGCTGCGGGGTCATTTGCTGCACCGCTAATAATTGGCTCGTTGAATAGTCAGTTGAACAGTGGTACTATACACGGATTCATTCCCGCCGGAACTTCAGATGCTTCCTATCGCTTGCGTGTAAGATCGAGTAATCCTCCTGTAAACGGCCTGGACACAAC
>DJFP01000121.1:1419-3762 GCA_002432565.1 Flavobacteriales bacterium UBA5869 | reverse complement strand
TACAATTGGTCAGGCGGACAAACGACAGAAGATGTTACAGACCTTTCAGCCGGAAATATGGCTATTTTGGTTACAGATGCAGTTGGCTGCTCTTCCGATTCTTCCTTTCAGGTGATTTCAGTTCCGGCATTTAATGTTGTTGAGTCTATTACAAATGCGCTTTGTCATTCCGGAAATGAAGGAGAAATCACTGTCGCTGTTACCGGTGCAACTGCCCCATATACCATTTCCTGGACCGGAAATGGAATCAATCAAACCGGTTTAACAGCTTCGAATCTTTCGGCAGGAAACTATCATCTTTCTATTTCTGATGCGAATAACTGTCTTTACAGCAGCACTTACACCGTTTCGGAGCCTTCTTCACTAGCAGTTACTGCGGTCATTACAAATTCCACTTGTGGCTCTTGTAATGGAACAATCAGTTTGACTGTCAGTGGTGGAAATGCTCCTTACACCTACGAGTGGGCAAACAATACGACTTTGAGCCAAATCACAGCAGTTCCGGGGAACTATTGTGTGGATGTTTCAGATGCAAACGGTTGTATGGTTGATAGTTGTTTTGTGATTTCTTCGACGGCAGGAATTGAAACTTCCGATCAACCGGTGTTGAGTGTTTTCCCGAATCCGGCTTCAGAATTTGTTCAAATTCAGTTTTCAGCCGGTCTAACCGGTGTTTCGAAGAAGGTTTCAATTGCAGATTTAAGCGGAAAAATCATTTACAGTGCTGATATTCCGGGGGAAATGAATCTTTTGGAGATTCCCGTAAAAAATTGGTCAAACGGAACATATACTTATCGGATCAACGCAGAAAACAGCCTTCCCGCATTAGGGAAAATGGTTGTTTTTCATTGATTATAAATCTGTTAGGTGCGGCTTGGGCGTTCTACTTGTGTGGAACGCCCTTTTTATTTTATTAAAATGCGTTAATTTCGTTCTCCATAGAATAAGGTTTCGTTGAAATAGATATATTCGTTCCATGAAACCTTGTTGCCTGGTCATAACCTGTTTACTTATGAGCGTGTTTTCTTTTGGGAGAGACATTATTTACCTGCAGTCCGGATCACAGCCTAAAAGTGACCGTGAAGCCATTGTTATTTTAGCCGGATTGGGTTCCAAAGTGCACAATGAGCGGAAGATAGCCCGATACTTTAAAAACAAGGGGTATGACATTTACCAGCCATCTTACATTTACCGGAAAGGAATCGATAAGGGAGTCGATAAATTAGAACGATTTTCCAAAAAACACGAACTGAATTCCTATAAGAAAGTCCATTTTTTCTGCTACATTATTGGCAGCTGGACATTCAATCGTTGGTTTCAAAAAATGCCATTAACGAACATAGAAACAATTGTTTACGATAGAAGTCCTTTGCAGGAACGTGCTCCCTATGTCTTGATGAAGGACAGTAAATTCATTGCTCAATTGGTTATTGGCGATGTAAATCACGAGCTGGCAACAACTCCTTATCCGCCTGTAACAACTTTTAAAGGAAAAATCGGATTGTTAATAGAAACTGTTCCGACAAAATTAATCCTGAGGCATCAAAAAACAGCAAGCTCCCTTGGGCCTGTCAAGTGGTCTGTTGATTCACTCAACCAGGAGTATACGGATTACTTCTATGCTCCGGTGAATCACGATGAAATGTATACACACATCGAAAAAGTTGGTCCGGAGATCCTGAATTTTATCAAAATCGGGAACTTTGGAACGAAGGTAAATCGCATTGCTCCGAGCCATGATCCTTTAACGAAGAATTAGCGCATGATCTCTATCTACAACATAAAGCCTAAATTCCAGCAGCTTTTGCGGCCTGTACTCGCCAAATTGTATAAAATGGGAGTTACTGCAAATGGAATCACCTGGTCTGCGATTGTTCTTTCTTTTGCTGTCGGTGGATTGTTCTATTGGAAACCATCCGGGTTTATGTTGATTGTTTTACCGGTTTCACTATTGATCAGAATGGCTTTGAATGCTTTGGACGGTATGATGGCGCGTGAATACAAGATGCAGAGCAAAAAAGGAGAATTACTGAATGAATTGGGAGATATTCTGGCCGATATTGCCATGTTTCTGCCGTTAGTACTGCTTCCGGGCTTACACCCTTTGGTTTTATTCGGGTTTATAATCCTGGGAGTTGTTAATGAATTTACCGGAGTTTTGGCCAAAGCAATCAACGGCGAACGTCGTTATGACGGTCCGATGGGGAAAAGTGACCGCGCGCTATTGGTTGGTCTTACACTGCTCTTGCTCTATTTCTTCCCGGAAATAAAAGCCGCATTGAATTACATTTTCGGTGCCGGCAGTTTGTTGTTGGTAATCAGTACAGCCGTTCGAATTAAAAA
>DJFP01000121.1:0-1346 GCA_002432565.1 Flavobacteriales bacterium UBA5869 | reverse complement strand
TGGATCCGGCAATCTCTTTTGTGGCAATCGGGGCACTTTCGTTCATGGCTCTTCGGGAAATAGCCTCGATTAGTAAAAATGTACGGGAGGAAGACCGGAAAATTCTCATTTGGTGCTACCTGGCAATCCCTGTCCAATATTTATTCGCTTATTACAAACAATACAGTCTGTTCCTGACTTTTATTCCGATCTTCATGCATTTATGGATTCCTTTTATGCTTGTACTTCGCGGTGTAACGGAGAATATTGGACGCTCTATGTCGGTATTGCCAACCCAGCTCATGCTGACCGTTTTTGGAGTAAGTCATTTGGCGTTCCTTCTGAGCTTACCGGAATTGGAGGGATTCAAAGCAGGTGGCCGTGGTTTATTGTTGTTTGTAGTCTTTATTACAGAAATGAATGACGTTTTCCAGTTTACCTGGGGAAAGATGTTCGGTCGTTACAAGATCATTCCAAAGATCAGTCCGAACAAAACCTGGGAAGGATTTATCGGTGGGATTATCACCACTACTGTAGTTGGTTATTTTCTGCGGTTTTTAACTCCTTTCTCAGGAACAGAGGCTGTTTTGATCTGCTTGTCCGTAGCCGTTACCGGTTTTATCGGTGATGTCGTAGTTTCTGCCATTAAGCGTGATATCGGGATGAAAGATACCGGTAACACTATTCCGGGGCATGGCGGCATCCTCGACAGGATTGATTCTTTGGCTTTAACGGCCCCGGTGTTCTTTCACATTGTTTATAACTTGTATTACCTCCAGTGAAAAAATTAACGCTGTTTATTGTTTATTCCGTCATCATGCGGATAGCACTCCGGCTTTTTTCGGGGACGAAGCTAATTCATAAAGAGCATTTAGTTTACAACGGTTCTTGTATTATAGTTGGGAACCATAATTCCCATTTGGATACCATCTCGATTATGTCGCACCTGCCTTTGCGGCAATTAGCCAAAACGCATCCCATTGCTGCCGGAGATTATTTTGGAAAATCACCTTTCAAAGCAGCACTGACAAGGTTTTTTGTCAATGCNNGTATTGCAAAAAGGAGATTCGTTGTTGTTATTTCCCGAAGGTTCTAGGGGTGAGCCCGAAAAGTTCCAGAAATTCAAACGTGGAGTTGGATTGGTAATGGAACAATGTCCAGATATTCCCTTTATTCCGGTTTACATGAAGGGATTGGGAAAAATTCTGCCAAAAGGAGATCCGGTTCCGGTACCCTTCGATAGTTATATGTATATCGGATCACCGGTATTCCCAAAAGGAAAAACAGCAGATGAAATCGTAAACGAAGTGGAAGCTCAGATCCATGCGTTGAAAAATGAGTTTTCCTAATTAGAGTCAAGACTACTG
>DJFP01000250.1 GCA_002432565.1 Flavobacteriales bacterium UBA5869 | reverse complement strand
GGTAACAATTACTTATTCACAGAAATCGGATTTTAACGCCTTTTTTTGTTGGAAAACCCTGCAATAAAGCCACAATCAGGGAAAATGTTAAAGAGAGCTAATATTGTGGGATGGGTACTTAACTCCGGGTTTTGAGTGGTCAATCAAAAAACCTTCCCTCCAAGGCTAACATCCTTGAAAAGAAGGTTTCTCTGTTTATTATTAGGGTAACTCACATTTAGTGACCGTCTGCTACTACAGCTTTTGCGCCTTTCTTATAGCGGATCAGGAATACCACCGGGACACAGATGAGGATCAGACAGGCTACCATGAAAAATCCGTGGTTGTAACTCACGAGCATTTGCTGCCGGGTCATCAGACCATCCAGTGTTCGATTGGCCATTTCTGCTGCCTGTACCGAATCAAATCCTTTGGAGATGAAATTTTGGGTAAATGCCTGGAGCCGTTCGTTAACCGCGTCACTGTACTGGTTGATATAGCCGATCATGTTCCCGCGGACCAATGCATTGGTATTTGTCAAATAAACGTTGATCAAAGCAATACCAACAGAACCTCCCAGCTGACGGATCATGTTCGCCAAACCGATTGCCTGCGGCATATCCCTCGGATTTAGTCCCTGGACTGCCAGCGAAAGGATTGGCGACATCATAAATGCCATCCCGAAACCGCGCAGTACGAAAGGCAGGTAGAAATTGTTCTCCGAAGAATCCGGTGAAGAGAAAGACAGGAGCATTACGAAGCTGAAAGTCATCGCAATTCCGAAGAGAATGACCGTTTTCGGGTTCATTCCACCTCCCAGCAAGCGACCCACCAAAGGCATGGCGACTGCAGTACACAACGCTCCCGGAATCATGAACATGCCCGTTTGCGTGGCTGTCCAACCCAAAGAGATCTGTACGAAAAGCGGGAAGATAAATACCGTTCCGAATAACATCAAACCGAGCAGGAAGTTCATGATGGAACCCATGATCATGTTGTAGTTCTTGTACAAACGGATATTTACAGCCGGGTAGTCAATGCGTAATTCCCGGATTATGAAAGCAGCAAGTGCACCCAGTCCGATAATAGTCATGGCTGTGATCTCATGGCTTTCGAACCAGTCCTCGGCAGTTCCTTCTTCCAGTACATACTGGATGGAACCCACGGATACTACCAGGAACAATATTCCCCACCAGTCGATTTTCCTGGGCTTGACGGCCCCGGGCCGGTCTGTAACGTAGCGATAACTTAAAATCGTTGCAACAATACCTATCGGAATGTTCACAAAGAAAATCCAGTGCCAGGAGAAGTTATCCGTAATGTAACCTCCAAGAGTCGGCCCGAAAGTCGGTCCCAGGATCAATCCCATCCCGAAAATTGCATTCGCGGTAGAGATTTTTTCCGGTGGGAATGCACCGATGATAATGGATTGTGCCGTTGAAAGCAAACCACCACCACCTAAGCCCTGCACGAAGCGCCAGAAAACAAGCGTCCAGAGACTGTCTGAAAGACCGCACATCAGGGATGCCACCGTGAAGACGATCACAGAGCCGGTGAAGTAATTTCGGCGTCCGAACAGGTCGCTGAGCATACTTGTAAGCGGAATGATAATCACGTTTGAAATAGCATAAGCTGTTACAACCCATGCAATTTCTGTTGTTGTTGCACCTACGTTACCACTGATCTCGCGTAATGAAACGTTGACAATGGTCGTATCGAGTAATTCGAGAATGGCACAACTGATCGCCGTGATTACCAGGATCCACTTTTCAGCCCCTGTTGGATATACAATGGGTGTTTTTAAAGCAGTTCCTTCCACGATTACTTCACTTTTACAGATACATATGCGCTTAATCCGGGGAAGAGAATCTTGATTTCTTCTTTCGTCAAATGATCAATCGTAATTTTCACCGGAACGCGCTGTACGATTTTCACAAAGTTACCGGTTGAATTGTCCGGAGGCAATAACGAGAATTTAGCTCCCGTTGCACCTACAAATGAGTTCAATTTACCTGTTAGTTTGATATGTGGATAAGCATCTACTTTAATTTCAACCGGCTGACCGATCTTCATGTTCTCCAACTGTGTCTCCTTGAAGTTTGCAGTTACCCAAAGGCTTGAATTATCGATTGCCGAACAAACCGCCTGACCTGTAGAAACGTATTGTCCTACTTCAACGCTTCTTTTGGATACGATCCCGTCACAGGGAGCTTCGATCGTTGCATAGTCCAATTGTGTCAAAGCCAGTTTCAATTCTGCTTCGCGCTGACGTATCAACGCTTCAGCCAAAGAGATCATGGATACCTGTCCCAAAGCCTGTGATCTCACACCTGCCGATTGGGATTGGGAAACTTTCAGTTGCTTCAAAGCTGAATCGTAAGCAGCCTGCGCCACTTCCAGTTCTGCATTGCTGTTATCTAATTCTGCCTGAGTTGCCGCTTTTGCCGCGAACATGTTTTTGGTACGCTTGTTGTCTTCTTTTGCTTTATTCAGGCGCGCTTTCGCTGAATTGATGCTTTCCTGAGTTGTTTCCGTAGAGAACATCGCAGCGCTTGCACTTTGATTGGAAGCCATCGCATTGCTTTTTACAGCATTCAGGTTTGCTTTTGCATTCTCCAATGCAGCTTCGGCCTGAGCTACCTTTGCTTTGTATTCCGTGTNNCCCGTGATCGAAGAACGAATCGGGATGATATTGGCGTCTAACTGTGCATTGTCGGTTGATTCCGTATTTCCACCCATCAGGAAGATGACGATTCCTGCAACCACTGCAGCAATAACACCTCCGATGATGAATTTCATTTTAGAGCCTTTCTTTTCTTTTTTTGTTTCCTTTTCCATGAGTGTTTGAATTAAAATTTGATTGAACCTGATGTTGCATTGATTGTTGAAATGGCATTCATGCGTTTGATTTCGTGAACTTTCTTATTGAGTTTTGCCTGAAGTTCAGCGTTTAATTGCGACAAATAATTTACAACGGTAATCTTGCCATTTTCCATTTGAGCAGTTGCTGTTGATGTTACACTGTGTCTTTTTTCAATGATTACATCGTCTTTTTCGATCATTTGTGCCAGGGCATTTAGCTGAGCTGTTTGCGTATTTAAAGAAGATTCGATGTTGAAAAGGAATGCTTCTTTTTGAATCTCGATCAGGCTCTTGTTCAGTTCAACTTTTGTTTTCTCTCTTTTCAACCCGTATAGCGAACTGATGTTCCAGCGTACCGTTAAGTTTGCACTACCGAAAAAACGCAGTTCCTGGTTGATGAAGTTCGGTCCCGGACGGCCGTAGTTACCGGCAGCTCCGACAGTTACTTTTGGAATCGCATTTGAATTGATTTGTTTGAAACGCGCGTCCAATAGTTTTGCCTGTAAATCGAAAATCTTCATTTCCGGGCGTTGGATCTCGATGCGTGCAGCAGTTCCGCCAATCGGGGTTTCTGCCATCACTGTATTATCATCTATCGGTTTTCCTGTATAAAGCGTCATTGTTTTGTATAATCCCTCCAATTGGAATTTTGATTCGATGATGTTTTGATCTGTTTTCAGGATCTCGGCTTCCAGTTCGTCGAGGGAACTTGCCAGTACTAATCCGTTGTCAACACCGGCTTTCATGTTTTTAGCACGGTTCGAGAGATCTTCCCTGTAAAGTTCCAGGATTCTTAAGTTTTCACGACCTAAAAGGACATTTACATAAAGTTGATTGACACGCTCCACCAATTTGTACAATTCCACTTCATTCTGCTGAATGGTCAATTCGGAACTCAGGCGTTCCACGCTGTGCTGTGATTTCGTTTGTCCGCCGTCGATAATTGTCTGCTCTAAACTCAGAGAAGTCATGTAAGCGTCGTGCGGGAATTTCAGGTCCATTCCGGGGAAATTGAATTGAACAACTTCCGTGTTGTAAGTTGCCTGTCCCATGAATGAAAGTTTTGGCAGCCAGTTCTCACGGATTGCCTTTTCGTTTTGTTCAGTCTGTTGTAGTGTAACTTCGTTTTGTTTGATCAATGGATAGTTTTTCTTCGACCAGGCAATGCACGAATCCAGCGAAATAGCGTTTTGTGAGAACGCCGTCCCTGCTGCTGCAATGCTCAGTGCTGTAAGTAATTTGCGCATAATTGTTTGTGTTATTGAAATTTGAAGGAAATGAAATCTTTGACGGATTGTTTGATTTTGTCTTTGGCATCACCATCCCAGTCATAGCCATGTTTTTTCAGCATGACTTTATAAAGCGGGGATGCCAGGAATGGGTATGCGCACATGGAATGCAAATTGACCATAAACAATACGGGATCGAACCATTTGGCTTCGCCATTTGCAAAAGCTGCTTCCAGGGTTGGAATGAGCAAAGACCGCTGGTTCTTCATGTGTTTTACTTTTTCGTGGAACATTTCCGGATTGATGGAAATCTCCTTGATGATAAACATGGACATTTGAGGGTATTCGCTGAAAAACTCGAACATATTGTCAACATATTGCATCAAACGCTCCTTGATAGGAAACGATGTATCCCCGATTACTCTCATCTGTGAGAAATACTTTTCCAGTGCTCCGTCGAAAACGGCGTCAAATAATTTCTCTTTACTTCTGAAATAATAGTGAAGCAATGCTTTGTTGATCCCTGCAGTATCGGCAATGTCCTGCATCCTTGCACCATAAAGTCCATACTTCATAAAAACATCCTTAGCAGCTTCTAAGATCTTTTCTTCCGTTGTTGAATCCTTTAATCCCATAGTTTAATTATTGAGTTTAACTAAATGGTTAAACTTTTTTGCAAAACTACTTAGTTAATTTTGATTCATAACTATTGTTGTGAGAAAAAATGTTATAAAAATGCAAAATGACGTTCCGACAACTATCGGAACCAAAATTCAAAATGCATTTACGGGTTGAAAACGAATGCTGCCGGTTCGGTGATGGCTTTGAAGGTCGTTTTCCAGGGCTCTCAGAAGGTACACCACAAAGAACTGGGAGAATTTTCCGACTCAGTTAATCTAAAGTTATTTCACTGATTATCAGAGTGATTTTGATGTTTCCTTTTTCCCGGCGTATGGATGAATGAACTGCTGGAATTTAGTTTGTGATCAGGTGAAAGTTTGCGTATGAAAAAGCGCTGTTTTTTTGATTTAAATTAGTTGTTGTTTTCATATCTTTACAGTCCTTAATTTTAGAAAGAGCAGTTTGTATGAACAACTTTGAAATTACAACTCCAACGACCATCGTATTTGGTAAGGATCAGCTACCCCGGATCTCTCAATTGCTCAAAGCCCAGGCAGCTGATGGAAAAGTGATCATTTTATACGGTGGAGGTTCCATTGAAAGGTCCGGATTTCTGGACAAACTGAAAACGGAACTGACAGATTTGGAACTGCATTTTTTTAAAGGAATTGAGGCAAATCCTGAGTTTACGACCTTAATGAAAGCAGTCGAATATATCCGTGAGCATCAAATCGGGTACATGCTTGCAGTTGGCGGTGGATCTGTCATTGACGGAGCGAAGTTTATTTCAGGTGCGGTGAATTATGCCGGAGATCCATGGGATGTATTGACCCAGGTTCCCGGATGTACGTTCAGTTCTGCAGTTCCTTTCGGGTGTATCCTGACTATTCCTGCAACAGGATCGGAATCGAACTCCGGGGCGGTAATCAGCCGGTCGGAATTGAAAGAGAAAAGAACGATGGGCGGACCATTGTTCTTCCCGAAGTTTGCCTTATTGGACCCGACTTTTGTGGCAACTTTGCCAAAACGCCAAATTGCGAACGGTGTCATTGATGCCTATACGCATACCATGGAGCAATACCTCACTTTCAAAGGAGAGAATTTATTGCAGGAACGTTATGCGGAAGGGATTCTTTCTACCCTGATCGAGATCGGGGAGAAGGTATTGGAAAATCCGGCGGATTATGAGCTTGCTGCGACCCTGATGTGGTCTGCAAACCAGGCGTTAAACGGAGTATTGCGCTGTGGGGTTACCACTGATTGGGCAACACATATGATCGGTCATGAGTTGACAGCTTTACACGGAATCGATCATGCACAGACATTAGCTATCATTGCTCCGAGATTATATGAGGTAAAATTCGAGAGCAAAAGGGCAAAATTGGCACAATATGGTAAGCGTGTTTGGAAACTGGAAGGATCAGATGACCAGGTTGCCCGCAAAGCAATTGCCAAAACAGAAGAATTCTTCCATAAATTGAGCGTTAAAACACGGATTTCGGAATATACTTCCGATTACCACGATACCGGAAAGATCGTTCACGATCGTTTTGTACAGCGCGGTTGGATGGGATTAGGAGAAAATAAAGACCTTACTCCAAAGGAAGCAGAGTATATCGTTAACCAGGCTATTTAATAAATGGGACTTTCGAACAGGTATACAATCCGCAGAGAAGCATCGCCCGCTTTAATTGATTTGTTAACCCAGACCACATTGGGTACAAACGGTGCACGTTACAAGCATTTGGATACACCGACACGTATTTTAGAAGCGGATAATCCTTTGTTCATTTCCCTGGAACGGGATGGGAAAGTACAGGGAAACCTGACTTTGTGTGATCGTGGAAAACAATGGTACGTGCGTTATTTTGCTTTTGCAAACCAGAAACAGGCATCTAAAAATGTCAATCGCGTACCTAAAAGCAATTCACGTTTGAAAATGGAGATGGCGAGTTTTTTTGATGAGGTATTTGAAGGCAAACTGGGGGATGCTCCGGATGCCTTTTATGCTTACATCGATCCAGCAAACGACCGCAGTAAGTGGATGTCCGAACAATTTGGGTTCCGTACGGAAGCACAGTTGATCACCCAGTCTTTCAGTCGTACAAAGCCACGTTCAGTTGCACATGTTAAACTCATAGAATCGGAAGAGGATATCAATGCCTACCTGGAAAAAATTTCCGGTTCACATGCTTATTTTGTGGAACATCATGCCAAGAAAGGTCCTTTTTACGGTTACTTCAATCAATCAGGAGAAATTATAGGCTTTGTAAAAGTAACCAAAGCCAATTGGGTGATTGAACGCCTGCCGGGGATGCTGGGTGGAATTTTCACCAAATTGATTACCATTACTCCTGGAATCAGACGCATTGTCAAACCCAAACATCATAGTTTCCTGGTCCCGGAATCCCTTTGGGTCAAGGACAACGATCCGGGTGTTTTATCTGCCCTGCTGGAAGGGATTTTAGCAGCAGAAAAAGTCAATATGATGCTTTGGTTTGTTGACCGCAGAGATGCGCTTTGGCGTGAAACCCGACAATACGTTGACTGGGGTTTGTTCCATAAAATGACTCCGCAGCCGATTGTAGATGTGGTTGTTTTGCGCAAAAATCCGCTCAAAATGGATGAATTGCGCTCCAAGCCTATTTTCGTGGCGGGCTGGGATATGGTTTAAGAACAGAGCGAAAATGAGAAACAGAATGATGGTTCGATGGGTATTTAAATAAACTTTCGGCACCATTATTTTCGGAAAAATCGTTAAATTCAAATCAACGCAAAATAAACCCGCAGTTTGTTTGTTAACCAACTTGTGAAGGCTTAACTTTGCAGTTGAATACTGATTTTATGCATCCTTATAAAGCAGGCCCTTTATTGGAACAAATCATTATCCCACAGGATTTGAGGGATAAAATGACTGTGGATCAACTGCCGCAGGTTGCAGATGAAGTACGTCAGTACATTATTGATGTCATTTCCGAAATCGGGAACTCGCATTTTGGGGCCAGTTTGGGAGTGGTGGAATTGACAGTGGCACTTCATTATGTATTCAATACTCCCTACGATCAATTGGTTTGGGACGTTGGCCACCAGGCTTACGGTCACAAGATCTTAACAGGCCGTCGGGATGTTTTCCATACAAACCGTACAAAAGGCGGGATCTCCGGATTCCCCAAGCGCTCCGAGAGCGAATACGACACTTTTGGTGTAGGTCATTCATCTACGTCCATTTCTGCTGCTTTGGGAATGGCCGTTGCGAGCCGTTACAAGGGAGAAAAGAACCGCCACCACATTGCTGTGATCGGTGATGGGGCTATGACTGCCGGAATGGCGTTTGAAGGAATGAATCATGCCGGTTTTGAGAAAGACGCCGATTTACTGGTGGTTTTGAACGACAACTGCATGTCTATCGACCCGAATGTGGGTGCCTTGAAAGAATATTTGACGGATATCACGACTTCTCACACTTATAATAAAGTAAAAGATGAGGTGTGGAAGCTGCTTGGAAAGGTGAGTAAATTCGGACCGGATGCACAATCCATCGTTTCGAAGATATCCGGAGCTTTGAAAGGGTCGATCCTGAAACAGAGTAACTTATTTGAATCCCTGAACTTTCGTTATTTCGGTCCGGTAGACGGACACGATACCATTGGTTTGGCGAAAGTACTCGAAGACTTGAAAGATATCCCGGGACCGAAAATCCTGCACTGCATCACGCGAAAAGGAGCCGGGTATAAATTTTCAGAAGAAGGAGATCCTACCAAATGGCACGCACCGGGAATTTTCAATAAAGAAACCGGTGAAATCGTTAAAGTTGTCCCGAAATCTCCACAGCCTCCGAAATACCAGGATGTATTCGGGCATACAATCGTGGAATTGGCCGAACAAAACGAAAAGATCGTGGGGATCACTCCCGCCATGCCTACCGGCTGTTCATTGACATTCATGATGGATGCCATGCCGGACCGTGCATTTGATGTGGGAATTGCCGAACAGCATGCCGTTACGTTTTCAGCAGGTTTGGCTACACAGGGATTGATTCCATTCTGTAATATTTACTCTTCATTTATGCAGCGTGCCTATGACCAGGTATTGCACGATGTGGCTCTGCAAAATCTTCCTGTGGTGTTTTGTTTGGACCGCGGTGGATTGGTCGGACCGGACGGAGCAACACATCACGGAGCATACGATATCGCTTACATGCGCAGCATTCCGAATATGATCGTTTCGGCTCCGATGAATGAAGCAGAATTGAGAAACCTGATGTTTACTGCCCAGGCTGAAAATCACGGACCATTCTCTATTCGTTATCCACGTGGGAACGGGGTTATGACCGAATGGAAAACTCCGATGAAAGCAATTCCTATCGGGAAAGGACGAAAAGTAAGCAACGGAGAAGATATCGCATTGGTAACTATTGGTCATGTGGGGAATTTTGCCCAGGAAGCCATTCAATCCCTGAAGGAAACCGGTGCTTCTGTGGCACATTACGACATGCGCTTTGCCAAACCATTGGATGAAACCTTATTGCACGAAGTGTTTACCAAATTCGATAAAGTCATTACTGTTGAGGACGGTTGTATCATGGGTGGATTTGGTTCGGCTATCATAGAATTCATGGCAGATCATAACTACCGGTCACAAGTTGTTCGATTGGGAATTCCGGATAAATACATCCATCATGGAACACCGGAACAATTGCATATCGACTGCGGTTTTGATGCCGGATCGATTGCTGCAAAAGTGAAAGAATTACTAAACATTTCGACTTCAGAAGA
Organism: Flavobacteriales bacterium UBA5869; assembly: GCA_002432565.1. Lineage (GTDB taxonomy): Bacteria > Bacteroidota > Bacteroidia > Flavobacteriales_D > Crocinitomicaceae > Fluviicola. The sequence goes on along the minus strand of DJFP01000250.1, from coordinate 336 downwards.
GCAATCCTCTAGAAGTGAAGCTGGTTAATTGACTATACCTTTTTAGCAAGTTATTCCCTACGGATTCATCGATAAGCTCTAATTTTGGGCCATGTCGAATTTTATCCTCATTGGAGTTTGTTTCCTGGCTGGCTTCGTACTTCGAAAATCAGGTATTTTAGCAAAGGGAAGTCATCACGGGATCAATGTCTGGATTATTTATGTGGCGCTTCCTGCCGCAACTTTAAAATATCTTCCCGGTATCGTTTGGTCGGGCGATCTAATCGTTCCGTTAATCACTCCCCTGATCTGCTGGCTTGGAGCGTGGCTGTTGGCTGAACTGGTTTCAAAACCCTT
>DJFP01000174.1:3483-5579 GCA_002432565.1 Flavobacteriales bacterium UBA5869 | reverse complement strand
CAGATTGTCCGGACTTGTTTCCGGCACTGGTTGTTTTGGCATCCAAATGCAATGGAATAACAAGGATTCACGGGGCAAAACGACTAACCCATAAAGAAAGTGATCGGGGAATAGCTTTGCAAAGTGAGTTTGGAAAGATGGGATTACGGATTGAGTTGGAGGATGATTTAATGCTGATACACGGAACAGGGAAATTGCATGGAGCGGAAGTTGATTCGCATCACGACCACCGGATTGCTATGTGCCTCGGTATCGCCGGAACCATTGCATCAGGCGACACGATTTTAACAAATGCCGACTCAGTATCAAAGAGTTACCCCGATTTCTGGAAGTGTTTCAATCGCTTATAATCAGATTAAGCCGTTTAGATTTAAAATTAACCACTTATCACATATTCACACGATTTAATGATGACACCTTGAATATTAACATTTCCTTTTCTAAATTCGTAAGGCTGAAACACTAATAGACACGTCTATAACTTACTACTAAGTTCCAAGATTTATTTAAGTAACAGCATATTTATTGCCACTCTTTCTGTGTTTGACAAAATATCATTACGCCGCAAGGTTTTTGGTTTCTACAAGTGTCAATGACAGGTTGGTGTGTAATAGTAATTTTTCTTCATAATCAGGTAAAAGCATCCGTCAGCTGACGGATGCTTTTGAAGTTTTATAAGATCCTGCAAATTACTCCAGGTATACAGGTTGGTTTTTCCCATAATCCACCTGGTAATCAAACTTAAATTGTTTCGTTTCACCTTTACTGGTCGTGAATTTCCAGGTCAGAATTCCTGTTTTTTCGTCTAAAACAGCATCCTCGTAGGAGCCTTGTTTCACTTTGATGTCCTCATTGACAGAGATCGGGAAATGATCCTTAACAATCATTGGAATGGCTGCTCCACCGTTGTTCCGGATGGTGAAATCCCAGGTTACTTCGTATTTGTAGCGGTTTCCAAGAAGACGTGTTTTACTCATTTCTTCACTGCGTTTACGGGAAACTACCATTTTTTTATCCTTTCCTAAGGAGAAGCTCAATGTATCTTTAGAGGAGTTTACATCAATGTAGCTTTTTCCAATGTATGTTCCGTCGAAATAAAGGTTCGATTCGCCATTTAGCAAATTCAATTTCTCCCAGCCGGAAATCTGTGCTACCAAATAAACCGATTCGTCTAATTTAGGAACAGCATGGTATTCGTAATCTGCTTTCATTTGATAGGTTGCAATAGCTACCCGGTGGTCCGCATCATCGGAAGGAACGGAGAACGGTGTTTCGATCTGGAATTCCATGCGCAGGTCTTTTTCAACTTGTTCGGCAATGGAAACAGCATATGCCCCGGTGGTGTTTGCATTGTAATCAAATCCGAATTCGGCTTTCTCAGCATCTCTTTTTCCTTTTGAACGGGTTTTGCGCTCTGCAGAAACTCCGGCAACTAACTCTACTTCACTCAGTTCATCAGCGTACATATTGCTTAAAACGGGTGCTATCGAGTAAGTCAGCGTTTGCCCGTTTCCAGTTTTTAGCTCTTCCATAGCAACTGCTTCCGGATACAACTGTGTTTTAATGTAAGGTGCATTGATGTTGACGTATTGTGAATTGTATCCTAAATACGAAATCGTATAACTTCTCTCACCCCTGGGAACAGAGAAGGAAAAATGCCCGGTTGCATCCGTTGTGAAGCTGTTGAGTGGATTGTTATTCATGGAAATTTTTGCAAAAGCCAAAGGTTCTCCGGTTGTTGCGTCGGTGACTTCTCCGTGGATGGTTTCTCCGTCGAAGTTGTATTCCGGAATGTAACGGTCAATAACTTGTTTTCTCGGAGCCGGAGTGTGGTAATTCACATACCACGGATCAATTTTTGGTTCCTGGGTATTGTCGTAGGGATCGTTGGTGGAAAGGATCAGTTTCACGTTTTTCCAGTCGATTCCGGTATTTTGGGTTACCAATCCTTTTGCTTCCAATAGAACCGGAGCGCCAACTCCGTTACTTCTCATATCGTAATAAGGTTTCCAGGATGCTTTGTGCGTAATGTAGGTAAAATCGAAATCAATGTTTCCTGCTTTTTCCACATCCAGTTCTACTTCTATTTCCGTGTA
>DJFP01000174.1:0-3436 GCA_002432565.1 Flavobacteriales bacterium UBA5869 | reverse complement strand
TCAGCAATTTTCATAGCCTGCTGCTGGCTGCTCAAACTGTTGTTTTTCAGTAAAAGCTGTTCGTCCAAAAGCAATACTTTGTATTCATCACGTAAGCTGCGTTCTTGTTTCTCCAATGCTTTTTTACGGTCGTTTTTTTCGCTTAATTCCGTTTCTGCAATGGTTTTATCGTCGAAATTTTTGCGGGTGCGCACACTTAGGATGGTCGCTCCCTGTGAACATTTCAGCTGAATAGAACTCGGATCCAGGTAATCGGTTAGTTTTTGGAAGATGACAAGTTGTTTTCCGGAACTCAGGTTTAATTCCCTGGAATGTTCAACCTGCGCTCCTTCTTTAAATACGGTTACCTTCTGAATGGGAGCATGCGCCATCGCTGAAGCTACAGGCGGCATGCGATCCGATTTGGTTTCTTTCTGACTCCATCCGAAGATCGGAAGAAGCAATAAGACTGGTATTAATTTTTTCATAGTTAGCTGCAAAAAAAAACGTACCCAACAAGGTACGTTTATGTGTTCAATTCGTTCAATGAGTGATTAAAGTTTTACCGGCAATACCAATTTGCTTAAATCAATTTCGTAAATATCGATACTACTTTTCTTGTCACTTACGGTTAGTCCGCTTAGATATGCTTTTCCTAATTCTTTGTAGATCACGAAATGCGTGTCGTCGTTTACAGAATTTACCAACGGACCCAGGTTTTTCGCTTTTGTCCATCCGGAACCAGTGTTCTCGGAAACAAACACATCTAATCCGCCCATTCCGATATGACCTTCGGAACTAAAGAATAAGAATCTTCCGTCCGGAGAAATATAAGGTGTTGTTTCACGCATGGTTGTATTTACGCTGTCACTCAGGATTTTTGCTTCACCCCAGGTTTTTCCTGTGCGCTGCACTACGTAAATGTCTGTAGAACGCTTATCTCCTTTTCTGTCGGAAACAAAGTACATTGTATTTCCGTCGGCAGTAAGCGTTGCTGAACCTTCAAAGAAACTGGTATTGATGGATTTGTTGGAAATGACTTTCGGCACGTTCCACTTTCCTTTTTTGGTAAATTCCACTTCTGCTATGTCGGAAGACCCGGTCACTTTTTTAGCGTTTGTAGCCGTATTGTTTATAGTTACAATTGCATGCAGACCATCCTTGGATAGCCAGGCCATTGATTCAAAGCCAGGTCCGTTGATACGGTCTACATTGTTGTTAACACTGTCGTATTTCAACATTTTTTCATTCCAGATACCGGTGTAAACATCTTCGAAATATTCCTGGTCGTCCGGGTTCATCATTCCTCCGGTTGTATTGGCTCTTCTGGAAGTGAAATAAATGCGTTTTCCGTCAGCAGTGAAAACAGGAGCATAATCATTGTACCCGGAATTCACATCACCCATTAAAGGGACTCTTAAGTTTACAGCTTTGTTCGCTTTAGCAAACTGTACGGAAGCCAGTTTGTTCTCGGTGTTGAGTTCTTTGATACGTGCTTTGGGAAGCAGCTTCATGGCAGTTTGGAAATAATTTTCCGCGTCGTCCAATTCATTCATATTGTGACAAGCTGTTCCCAGGATGTCGTAAACTTCGGCGTCCACATCGTCCGGTCCTTTCGCAATAGCATCCAAACCATATTGTTTGGCATACCCGAAATTTTTAAGCCTATAGTGGCAGAAAGCGATCCAGAAAGAAGCTTTCCACGTATTCGGATCTTTAATGGCGGCTTCACGGAATACCAACAGGGCTTCACGGATTTTATTTTCTGCAACCAGTTGTTTTCCCTGGTCAATCTTGATCAAAGCCGCGGATTTGTCAATAATTCCGGTTACGCTATCCTTCGAAATGGAAGTAAAAGCGAACGATTTGGTTGCGCAGAGTAGTAATAATAAAGTTCCGAATAGGATTTTCATATGTTGTTGTTGTATAATTTCGAAGACAAAATAAGATAAAAAATTCAAAATGATGAATTCAAAATGTAAAAGTAGACTTTAAGCATTTCTGTTTTGAACTTTGCAGTTTTAATTTTGAATTAACCCATCGTGTTTTCTGCAACTTCGTCCTTCCGGTGTTTTTTAAGGTCGAGCAGGTCGTGCATGGCAATAGTTGCCGCAACAATAGCCCAGATTGGTGCAAAAGAAGCGCAAAACCAAAGCATCAGATTGGTAGCGAAAGTAAGCAGGAATTGTCCGGGATCAGCGCCGAAGCCAGACCAGTCGAAAAGCGTGTTCAAATCAATGAAATTCCAGATCAAAATGGAATATACCGACCCGATAGAAAGTGCTATTCCCCGATTTTCTCTGGCCAATTGCGTACTTTCCTGCACATTCATCTGCAGACGCTCGTGAATATAATCCATGAATGAAAAACCATAGTAATAGAAACTGATAAAGAATAGTACATGGCGCACGGGACTAATACTGAAATCCCCCCAGCCGATGAGCCCTACCAGGAAAATAACGGTGAAAAAGAATACTTCCCACATGATGTTGCGGACTCCGATCTTCAATCCACGCTTGATATCATTGACCAGTTGATTAAAATTGAACCGGTACCGGTTTCCGGTCAGGATGAATTCCACTTTTTGGGAAATCTTTGAGAATAACGGTGCTAAAAGAATGACAACCAGGTATTTGGCGAAACGCATCAGGGTGGTGGCTACCAGGATCTCAAAAAGCAATTTAATCAGGTACCAGATAATACCGTTCATGCTTGTAGCGGTTGCTTTCGGTTCGTGGAGATGGATCCTAAAACCAAGCTGGTAAATCCCCAGCATCAGGACAGCCGGAAAAATAATGTAGAAGTACAATTTATAATCGATGATTAAGCGAAAAGCCTTGACATAAGCTTTATAACCAATAAAAAGGTTTTTGATGAATCGCATATCTCAAAATTACGAATTCCTAATTACGAATTCCTAATTATTGGATCTGAGTTAATCAGCAACTGCTGATTTAATCAAAACCAAGTTCTTTTCTCAATTATGTGCAATGAGATCAAGTGCTTAAAATCAAATAACTGCGGCTGTCATTTTATAGAGTGGGTGTGAATTCGTAATTCCTAATTCATAATTCGTAATTAACGCATATCTTTGCACCTTTCAAAAATGATCCTATGAGTAATTCAATGTCTCTTACGTCGTTAACAGCAATTAGTCCGGTTGATGGACGTTACCGCTCAAAAGTTAGCGAGCTGGCTCCTTATTTTTCCGAATTCGGATTGATCAAATACAGAGTTCATGTAGAGGTTGAGTACTTCATTGCCCTGGTAGAAGCGGGAATTGGCCCGTTGAAAGAAGTATCGTCTTCCATTTTTCCTCAGTTGAGAGAAATCGTTACTGCTTTTTCCGAAGCAGATGCATTGGAGATTAAGAACATTGAAAAAACAACCAACCACGATGTAAAAGCGGTGGAATATTTCCTGAAGGATAAAATGCAAAACCTGGGATTGGAAAATT
>DJFP01000196.1 GCA_002432565.1 Flavobacteriales bacterium UBA5869 | reverse complement strand
GGGGTAAGCAGTGATAACATTACGCAGACAGTGAACCAGCTGGTGCGCGATAACGGATTGTTGACCCTGGAAGGAGAGCAAAAATATACCGTTCTCAATGCTTCCGATTTCCGCTTTGGAGTGAGCTATGAACCGATTAAATACGTGCGTCTTGGATTTGATGTGGTAGCACCTTTCAATAAGGAAAATCCGGGATCGATTCAAAATCCGGTGTATTCGTTTGGAGGAGATATCATTCCGGTGAAATGGCTTCAGTTAAGTATCGGTTATTATGGCGGTGGAGTTTACAAGAATAATATTCCACTCGGATTGACATTTATCCTAAAAGACGGAGCGTATGAATTCGGGATTGCTTCCAGGGATGCATTGAGTTTCTTCCTGAAGGACGGGACAAGTGTTTCAGCAGCACTTGGATTTGCCCGGGTTCGATTCTAGCTAAGAATATCTTTCAATTCATTTAAAATAAGAGCGGTTGCTCCCCAGATCAGAATGTCTCCCTGCTTGAAGTGGGGGACATTTTTTAGGGTAAAGTCTGAATTGATAGGAACATCGACCTGCACGACTTCCGATTGAAAAAGCTCCAGGAGATCAACCTCGTGAATCGCCGCTACTTCGCGCTCAGAGCGCATATAATCAAAGGATTTGTTCTCGGAATATAGAACGTAAGGCGTGATTAAAAACTTGCTTACAGGGACAAAAAGCGGAGTCAATTCTTTCAGAAGCTCAAAGTTGCTTGCGTAAACTCCGATTTCCTCGTGGCATTCACGGATTGCAGTGTCGAGCAGGTTCTTGTCATCCGGTTCTTTTTTTCCTCCCGGAAAACTGATCTGTCCGCTGTGTGAACCGTCGTACACCTGTCTCCTGGTTACGATCGTACAAAGTTTATCGATTTCGTTATGGAATAAAATAATGGCTACCGCTGAATCCCGGAAAGTAACTCCCTGCCTGATCTGTTCGCTTGAACTTCCTCTAACGGGCATGAATGCCAAATGGGACCGTTCACCGGGGAGTTCTTTTTCGAATTTCGAGATTAATTCTTCGCGCGTCATTTTGATTTTCGTACGCTTTTCAGGATCCGTTCAAAATCGTCGTAGGTATAGTTCATGATCGGTTTGCTCGTGATCCATTGAAATACATAGTATTCTTTTCCCACTTTTATTGTTGATGTCACATAATAGGCTTGTCCGGAATAAGTTCCGTCCCCCGAAACAGTCTGTATCAAACCTTTGTTTTTGAATGTTTTCGGAAGTTCTTTTTTGATAGAGATTCCTGAGTTATCCAGTGATTCGAATCGGCGCCATACGTAAGCGTCCTGGAATGTATTCAGCAAATCATTCTGAACCACAAAGCTGGAAACAAACTCTCTGCTCAAATCCGACTTATTAAACCGTTCTACAGAGAAATAGATATTGAAGGCATTACTGGTCCTTGTCAAAGAAGAATTCTTGATGGTATAGTTATGCGTATAATTCTGTTTGAAATGATCCGGTAATTTAAACGAAATCCCTTCGTATTTCAAGGTTTTATCCAGCTTGAAATTGTAATGGTTGTTTTTAAAGGCTTCTCTGATCTCTTTGTTTTCCTTGTCATAATCAAAACACCCTGCTATCAGGAGTGCCGGGATAAACAAGAGCATTAATCGATAAATCATAGGACGGATTTCGTTTGACTAAAATTGATTCGGTTATAAATATAAAAAAAGCCCTGACGATAACTGTCAGGGCTGATCATTTTAGATATCAATTTTCGCGTATTTCGCATTCTTTTCAATGAACTCACGTCTTGGCGGAACTTCATCTCCCATTAACATGGAGAAGATCTGATCACACTCAGCTGCGTTTTCGATGGTCACCTGGCGCAAAGTTCTGTGCTCAGGATTCATCGTTGTATCCCATAACTGTTCGGCATTCATCTCTCCCAAACCTTTGTATCGCTGAACGTTTACGGAGGAATCTGCACCGCTCCCTTTTAACTGATTAATCAAAAGGTCGCGCTGATCCTCATTCCATGCATATTCCGCTTTCGTTCCTTTTTTAACCTGGTATAAAGGCGGAGTTGCAATATAAATGTATCCGTTTTCGATCAACTCTTTCATGTAGCGGAAGAAGAACGTTAAAATAAGCGTCTCAATGTGAGAACCATCGACATCGGCATCACACATGATGATGATCTTGTGGTAACGAAGCTTGTCCAGGTTCAGCGCTTTTGAATCCTCTTCAGTTCCAATGCGTACACCCAATGCCGTGTACATATTTTTGATTTCTTCGTTCTCAAAAATTTTGTGCTGCATGGCTTTCTCCACGTTCAGGATCTTACCGCGAAGCGGCATGATAGCCTGGAAGTGTCTATCACGTCCTTGTTTTGCAGTTCCACCTGCCGAATCTCCCTCGACAAAGTAGATCTCGCACAATGTAGGATCTTTTTCAGAACAATCTGCCAGTTTTCCGGGTAAACCTGAACCGGACATCACATTCTTTCTTTGGACCATTTCACGTGCTTTTCGGGCAGCGTGGCGCGCTCTTGCAGCTAAGATTACTTTATCAACAATGATTTTGGCCTCAGCAGGATGTTCTTCCAGGTAAATCGTTAGCATTTCCGAAACCCCCTGGGAAACCGGAGCTGTTACTTCTCTGTTCCCCAATTTTGTTTTGGTCTGGCCTTCAAACTGTGGTTCCTGAACCTTTACAGAAACAACCGCAGTCAATCCTTCACGGAAATCATCCCCGTCGATCTCGATCTTTTCTTTCGCCAGCATACCGCTGTCAGTAGCGTATTTTTTCAGGGTATTTGTCAAACCACGACGGAAACCTGAAAGGTGTGTACCACCTTCATGCGTGTTGATATTGTTGACATACGCCTGGATATTTTCTGTGTATGAAGTGTTGTAAGTTAAAGCAACTTCAACAGGAATACCTTCGCGCTCTCCTTCGAAATAAATAACGTCTGAGATCAATGGCTCGCGGTTGCGGTCCAAATACTGTGCAAATTCACGCAAACCTCCTTCAGAGTGGAATACATCGGAAACCGCTTTTCCGTTCTCATCAACCTCTCTTAAATCAGTGATTGTAATGGTGATTCCTTTGTTCAGGAAAGCCAGCTCACGCATACGGGCACACAAAGTGTCGTAGTTGTATTCGGTAGATTCAAAAATACTTGAATCCGGTTTGAAGCGGACTTCCGTACCATGATCATCTGAATTTCCAATTTCGCGAACTTCGTATAAAGGTTTACCGATGTTGTATTCCTGTTCAAATATTTTTCCGTCGCGGTGAACGATTGCATGTAAATGTGTAGATAGTGCATTCACACAAGAAACCCCTACACCGTGCAATCCACCGGAAACCTTGTAGGTATCCTTATCGAATTTACCACCGGCGTGAAGTACCGTCATTACAATCTCCAATGCGGACTTGCCTTCTTTCTTATTGATTCCCGTCGGAATTCCACGACCGTTATCTTTTACAGTGATAGAGTTGTCTTCGTTGATCCAAACACCGATCGTATCACAGTGGCCGGCTAAAGCTTCATCGATAGAGTTATCGACAACCTCATAAACAAGGTGATGCAAACCTTTAATTCCTACATCACCAATGTACATGGCAGGACGTTTACGAACAGCTTCTAAGCCTTCTAATACCTGAATGTTATCCGCAGAATAATCCTGATTCTTATTTTCTTCGCTCATAAATAAATTGCTTAAAAAACGCATTTTTCAATGCAGAACAAATATACGGAATTTAAGCCGTTTTTACTAGCCGAAAATATGACGGGACACTAGTACTTATCAACAAAATATTGACATTTGAACCTAAAAAAAGCCCCGGTCAAACCGGGGCTTTTTGGCTTATTCTACGATCTTAATCCGGATCATCATATCTTGTTTCTTTTTGATATAGAATTCTACACCAAATTCATTGTTTCCAAGCTCTACAATTCGTTTTGGTGAGAACTGGAATAGTTCATACCCTTGAGCATCTCTAAGATCCAAAATGGAAAGCTTTTTTACATTACCCGATTCTTTATTGATCTGGTACGCTGTTAAGAAACCTCCTCTTCCTTGCTCATGTCTTGCAGGAACTTTATTTTCATCCAATTCCAGGTTTTTTACATTGTCCAGGAACATGATGTAGTAATGATCTTTCGATTGGACTAATTTGTAACTTAATTCACTGTTTCTTAAGAAAGATACCCCGACAAAACTTCCAAATCCGAACCCGGAACCTCCTGAGCTGCTGTGCTGACGTTTCGGAAGTTTTTTCATATAAACCAATTCTCCGTTTTTGTCCAGTTTAGCAGCCAGCATTTCTTCAAAGTAGTAATCATAGGTTGTAGTTCCTGTCTTCGTGTCTGTATGGCTAACTACATAGTATTTCTCAGCTGCGAAGAAAATACTTCCGTCCTCGTGGATCAGGATGTCGCGCAATACCATGTTGGTCATTCCCAAATCTTTTCCTTTGTCTTCTTTGCGCTCTAATCTTTCCTGGTTTCTTTGAGACATGTACTGCTTGATCAGCTCCAATGGAATTTCGAAATTCTTGAAGTCTGCCTGTCTCCCGTCTTTTGTAAGGGAGCAATAGAAAATACCATCAGTCTGGATACCTCTTCTGTTTCCGTAGAAACCAGCGATCATTAATGCATCGTCTTTGCCTTCAAAGAAACTCGCCTGAGTTACAAATTTCCCCTGAACATTGATCTCTGAAGCGTTTACCTCTACTCCGGATTCGGAAATTGCGATTAATTGGTTATCGAAATTCGGGTTGCCTTCACGGTCAAATTTTCTGGTTTCGCCTTCTTTCATGACTTCCGTCAAGATGAAAACATCCCCGTTTGAACCTATCGCATAATCGATATTATCCATGCGAGCTTCTGTATACGGCATTTCCACATCTTTTCCCCAAATTTGTTTTAACTTGGAATCAAATACATAAAGACCGATTACATCATGGTTGATTTTATCGTTACGAGATTCGGGCTTCTTACGGAAACGAACCAATAGCTTTGAGTTGTCAAAAGAAGTTGCTAATTTGAATTTGTTCCCATTACCGCCGGTTACTTTACCTTCTACAGCGATGATTCTTTCTCCTTCGTTTTCGAATTCACCTGTTTTCAGGTTGATGGCTCTAACGTAGAGTTGTTCTACTTTGTTTGGTTTGTCCCAAACGGAGTAAAGCAGGTACACGTAATCTTCTGTTTCAATATCATCTTCGTAAACTGTTCCGTTTGGAAAATCTTCATATACTTTCACCGATTCCTGGCTGAATGGTGAACCCGAGAATTTTTGGATGGTCACCGAACGGCTGTTCATCTTGAAGGAAATAACGCTTCCGTCTATTGCTGTATAACTTTTTACTGCGGCATCTACAACAGGATACGGTTCACCAACTTTGTATTCAAATTCTTTGGAAGTGGTGATCTTCTCATCTTGTGCTAACACAGTGCTTACAAAGGTGGTCCCGATGAATGCTAAGGTAGCGAGGTTTCTAATTTTCATTTGTATGTATTTGAGTTTAATTGTTATTCATCATTAATTATTCATCAGCTGTAGCTGATGTTTATCGATCCGCCGCGGCGGATTCTCTTATTTGTTTACAATCCAGGAAGTGATTTCTTCCGACAAAGGCTTGGTTCCCGGAGCAATTACTTTTTCCAGTTTCCCTTCTTCGTTGATCAGGTACTTCTGAAAATTCCATTTTACGGAATTATCGGAATACCCGTTTTGTTTTTTCTCGGTCAGAAACTGGTAGAGTGGATGCATTCCTTTTCCTTTTACTTCGATTTTGCTCATCATTGGAAAACTGACACCGTAGTTCTTTTGACAAAATTCTTTAATGTCACTGTTTGAACCAGGCTCCTGGGACATGAAATCATTCGAAGGAAATCCAATAATTACGAAGTTCTTGTCTTTATAGGTTTCATACAATTTTTCAAGTTCTTCGTATTGAGGAGTTAATCCGCATTTTGAAGCTGTATTTACGATCATGACTTTTTTTCCTTTCAGGGAGGCCATGTCAAATTCCTTGCCATCTATGTCTGTTACTTTGAAGTCGTAGATCGATTGAGAATAAGCGAATATGCTTGCTAGTACGAATAAAGAAAATAGGATCGCTTTCATAATCAAAAAATTATTGTTTGTAATGTATCGAAAAAGGCAACTTTTTTCTAAAATTAACGAATAAGTGAACATGAAGTACCAACTTTTCATTTTTTCAATTTTTGTATCGTTTGCAATTAACGCTCAACTCACCGGAGTATGGAAAGGAGTGTTGATTCGCGACGGCCAGAAATTGGAACAGGCTTCGATTATTTACTTTGATTTCGGAAAGGAACCAATTACGCGTGAAGAGATCACCGGAAAGGCAGGATTTGCGGTTCGGACACTTAAAACAGAGTTTAAGAACGGCCAGATCAAAGCAAAACAGTCTACGATAATCCGGAAGAAGGATCTTTATGGAAATCGCTGGTGTGCGCTGGACTTTGAAATGGCTTATGTGGATTCGACCGGTTATTTACAAGGAAAGTTTTTTAGCCTCGAATGCAAAGGTGTAAGTGGTAAAGTGATATGTTTTAAAGTGTCGGAAACGGTTGCAAAAGAGCAAACTTCTGTTGAACTGCAATCCTGGCGGCCAATTTTTATCGACGATATAAAGAATGGCAGGAAATCCCGCGAGGTTCGCGACTCCGAGCGGAAAAACTTTCAATTCGAACCTATTTATTTTGATTACGACAAAGCAGACATCCGTCCGGAATACGAAGCTTTCTTAAAACGGATTGTCTATGTGATCAACAGTCATTCAGATTTGCGCGTGCGTGTAACCGGTAACACCGATGCTGACGGATCGGATGCTTACAACGACGGATTATCCGAGCGCAGGGCGCAAGCCATTATCGATTTCTTTGTGAAGGCCGGTTTGAGAAGAGACCGCATAGTTATTGACTTCAAGGGCGAAAAGAATCCCGTTAGTGATAATAAGTCTGCCGAAGGCAAACAGCTGAACAGGAGAGTAGACTTTGAGTTTATTTAGCCGGGAAGACTTTTCCTAAATGGAATCAATAAGTTCTTCGCTGCTGATTGGCCTGTTATTCGCTTTTTCAATCAATGCATTGATGCGCGGCTGAATAAACCAAATTCCGACCGGGAAAATCCAAATCAGGAAAAAATCCCCTACAAAATTTGAGAATCGCGGGTTTCTTTGAAGCTCTGCACTTTTAACCGTTTTGGCTACAAAGAAAAAGGTGTGCAATACACAGAAGATACTGAAGAAATGGAAGATGAAAACAATCAATCCCAGCAAGGCGGCTGTAAGCAGGTTTTCTTCTTTTTCTTGTGTAACAGTATTAATGACAAATACAATATAGAACGGCAGACAGCAAAAATAGATTACCGGCAGAATAAAGAAAAATTTAATTCTACCGATTGGAAGTCTTACGTGCTTCGGAACAAGTTTACTCAGTTTGGTAACAACTGTCCACGACCAGGCAAATTGAACAAACCAGGAAAGGATCATAATAAACGGCAGAAGGTAAAACAGCCATATTGCATCTTCGGGTCTGTCCGTATTATTCTCCAGGGAAGTAATCGTAATGACTGCCGCAATTGCAAATACAAACAGGAGTGTAAAAGGAATTGCAATTGCCGGAATAAACAGCTGCCAGTGTTTTGCACGAAGAAAAATTGAGTTCATAGAGCATATTTTCAGAGATGAATATAATAAAAAACCCTGACGTCCTTGCGGAGTCAGGGTTCTAATTTTATGTTCTCGAAAGCACAGCTTTCTTTTTCATTACTTGATGAAAGACATAGAAGCGTCTTCAGCATACTTTAAGAACTCGCGGTCTTTAGCAGCTTTTGCTTTCCATGCAGCATCTTTACCGATAGCGTTTTTCAAGTTGCTAACAACATCTGTCAATTTGCTTTGACGAGCTGCAGCAATTGCTTTCAGGTAATAACCCTGACCTGATTCTTTATCATTTGAATCGTCAATAGTTTTGCTTGCAGCTGCAGCATCACCGTTCAACAATTGAGCCAATGCTTTGTTGAAAGAAGCTTTTCCTCCGAAAGAACTTACTGCATCCGCATACTTACCGTTTTGGATAGCTAAGATTCCTTTGTTGTAATTTACTTCTTCACCAGCTCCATTAGCTTGTCCGAATAGATCAGCAGCTTTTTTACGGTCTCCGCTTACTCCTGCAACAGCACCTAAGTTGTTTTTAGAGATAGCATTGTCTTTCAAACCGTTTGCTTTTTCGAACTGAGATTTAGCCTCAGCTACTTTCCCCTGGTTGTACAATGCAACACCAACGTTGTTTGCTGCACGGTAATCAGAAGGATCTTTTTTCTCAGCTTCTTTGTACAAACGCAATTTTTCGTTTACATCTTCAGTCAAAGTAGCTGTGAACAACAACTCTTCCAAAGTCAATTTCTGTGGATCTGAAGTAGAGATAGATTTCAACTCCTCATCAGAGTATCCTGTTAGATCGTAAACAACGCTGATTTCAGCACGACGCAATAACGGGAAGATGTTTTTATCCAATTCTGTAAATGATTTACCTAAGTTTCTCATTTCAGTCTCACGTTGATTCGGATCAGCGTACATTTGAAGTACACGTAAAATCAAATCTTTATCTTCTTGCTTGATAGCTGAGTTCTTAGCCAACTGAACTTTGAATCCGTCGAAATCCTCACCACGTCCAGCCAGGTTGTAAATCTCACCTGAAGCTTTCTCGTTCTTAGCTTTCTTCGCTACTTCCATAGTTGCAGCCTTACCTGAATTTGCACGGTCTGTAGATAAGTTGTCGTTGAAAGCAACTTCTCCTTCAGGAGATGCAAAACCTGTAATGTTGATTGATTTGATATTGATTTTCGGATTAGATTGAGCAGCTGTCAACCAAGTTCCCAAATCGACGATATCCTGATCTTTCATTTCTGTTTTACGAACATCGTGCTTACCTTTCAAATAGTTGATTTGAGCAGCTGCAGTTTGCTCAGTAACACGCTTGAATTCATCTTTCGCGTAAATACACTTGAAATCTTTGTTCACTAAGTAAGGAGTGATAATAGTACCTTTTGCGATTTCTTTATCTTCAAACTGTCCTGCTTTTTCTTTGCCTCCTTTGAATACTTTTCCAGTTACGATTAATTCAGTGTACTCAAACTCCGGTTTGTAAGGAATAACATCTGTATATGTCATTGTTCCTCCCGGTTTGTACTGAATTACTGTACCATTTGCCGTTGCTTTTTCTCCCTGAACTGTTACTGTTTTCAATGGTGTTCCAGCTAATTTCGGAGTGATTTCAGCATACGCTTTTTTCTTGATTCCTTTCTCTGGGAATTTAACGTCAACTTTTACACGTACACTGTCAGCGTGCATCTCAAGAGGGCTAGGAGTTACTGTGTACTCTAGATCCTTCAAAAGATCACAACTTGAAACAAGCGAACCAGTTACAGCGATAAAAGCTAATCCTTTGATACTTTGCTTTCTCATATTCAATTGTTAGTTACTACCTTAATAAAATTCCTTGCAATAATAAACATTATTTTTTAACCTATGAAAGATTAATCTCTAATTATTCATTGATAAGTGG
>DJFP01000182.1:1810-16713 GCA_002432565.1 Flavobacteriales bacterium UBA5869 | reverse complement strand
TTCTGCGGTATGGCTGGGCCGGCACTCCGGCGGGACTCGAACCTGCGCCCGGACATGTATTCCAACCAACTGAACTACCAAATTCCATGTAAAATGCAAAAAGCCCAGATCTCTCTGAGCTTTTGTGCGGTCTGGACGGGACTCGAACCCGCGACCCCATGCGTGACAGGCATGTATTCTAACCAACTGAACTACCAAACCAATTTCTTTTCCTTTGCAGGAGTTGACAACAGTCAACTTTCGAATTGTGTAATGCTTTACGTTAAAAGCGTTGCAAAGATACGTGCAAATTTCATTTCTGCAAGGAAAAAATGAAAAAAAAGTCATTTTAATTTTAACAAACTTGCGTTTTTATTAGAAATCAGCCAATTAATCTTTCATTTTTTTCAATGCAGATGGCACATTACCGGAAGCCATGACGTAAAAACGACTCCTTTATGGATAGACATCCGTCTATTTGCCCAGTGAAATCAACGATATGCAGTGATTTTGTCCCCCACTCCTGTCTTACCAAATTCTTAAAAAATGATAAAACAATATTTACCATGGTAATTATTTCAAAAGTTGTTGTATCTTTGCTTCATCAAATAATCCAAGAAAGGACAAAAACATGAAAACAATCTTCCACTCAGAAAACTCAAGAGGCCATGCAAACCATGGTTGGCTGAACGCCAAACATTCATTCAGCTTCGCTTCCTGGTATAACCCGGAAAGAGTTCACTTCGGTACTTTACGCGTATTGAATGACGATACCGTGTCACCGGGAATGGGATTCGGAACGCATCCTCATGACAACATGGAGATTATCACGATCCCGCTGGAAGGAGCAATTGCACACAAAGACTCCATGGGAAACAGTGCAACCATTACAGCCGGAGAAATCCAGGTAATGAGCGCCGGGACCGGAGTACAACACTCGGAGTTTAACCCGAACGAGGACCAGGACCTGAAGTTATTCCAGATCTGGTTATTCCCGAACAAACGCAATGTAGAACCACGGTATGATCAGCAAAAGATTGCAGTGGACGAGCATTTGAATGAGTTCGTCCAAATCCTTTCACCGGATAAAGACGATGCCGGAGTTTGGATCCACCAGGATGCCTGGTTCAACATGGGGAAATTCACGGAAGACAAAACCCTGACATACGCATTGAAGAATCCGAAAAACGGGGTGTACGTGATGCAGGTTGAAGGAAGTTCCGTAATCGACGGTCAGCAATTAAATCGCAGGGATGCATTAGGAATTGTAGACACTTCCTCCGTAACTTTGCATATAACCAAAGGTTCCACCGTTTTACTGATGGAGGTACCGATGGAGGTGAACATGTAACAACAGAGAAATGAAAAATGCGTTAGCATGGCGTTACGCCACACAGAAATACGATCCGACGAAAAAAATCAGTCATGAGGACATGCAGGAAATCCTGGAAGCAATTAACAGCGCTCCGACTTCCTACGGATTGCAACCCTTTAAATTGATCCACGTCAAGTCCCCGGACCTGCGTGCACAGTTAAGAGTTGCATCTTTCGACCAATCGCCTCTTACGGATGCTTCAGACGTAGTTGTATTCACTGTGAACCGTAATATTGAAGACCAACAGGTTGATTCTTACATGCAGCGCATTGTTGAAATCCGTGAAGTTGAACGTGAAAAACTGAACCGGTTCCAACAGAATATCGTTGGGGTGCTATCCAATCTGAGCCCGGAAGAACTCATTGCGTGGAATACCAGGCAGGCGTATATCGGGTTGGGATTCGGTTTGGTGATGGCCGCTCACCTGGGAATTGACAGCACTCCGATGGAAGGTTTCCAAAAAGAGAAGTACGACGAGATCTTAGGTTTGACAGATGATCATTCGGTTCTCGTTCTGACTTTCGGATACCGTTCGGATGAAGATCATACACAACACCATAAAAAAGTCCGTAAGACTTTGGAACAATTAGTAACGATTAAATAGATTTTAAGATTAAACCGTAGCGATCAGTCGCGACTGATCTGCTACTGGTTTAAACCTTTTGAACAAATAAAGTAAACAATTTAAAATTCAATCAAAATGAGTACAACTAAATGGACAATTGACCCTTCTCACAGTGAAGTAGGATTTAGCGTAAAACACATGATGTTTACAAAAGTAACCGGAACATTTGATGCAGTAAATGCTACTGTAGAAGCTGAAGACGGTTTTAAGAACGTGGTTATTGATGCAACCATTGATACAGCTTCCGTAAATACTCGAAATGAACAACGGGACGGACACTTAAAAAGCGGAGACTTTTTCGACGTAGAGAATCACCCTCAAATTACCTTCAAAGCGGAACTTCCCGAATTGAAATCAGGTAAGATCGAAGGCGAATTCCAGTTACACGGAGTTACAAAACGTATTCCATTGGATATCGAATTCCACGGAGAAGGAAAAGATCCGTGGGGGAATGAAAAAGCAGCTTTCAGCTTTGAATCTTCTATCAACCGTAAAGATTTCGGTTTAACATGGAACTCTGCCCTTGAAACAGGCGGTGTATTGGTTGGAGAAGATGTGAAATTGCGTGGTGAGATTCAGCTTGTAAAGCAATAAAATTTAGTACAAGGTTTTAGTAAAAGACAGGCTTTCGGCCTGTCTTTTTTTATTCATTTAAACTTAGATTTTAATCATTCGCATATACATTTTACACATCCAAGGGTCAATTTGTATTTTTTTTAACCAACTAAACATTAAATTTATCGTTAATAGAATGTTAACTAATTAACGACTACTTTTTTATGAAAACCCTGCTACGACTGGTAATCATCCTACTACCCTTAAACCCGTGCTTTGCACAACCGGCAAATGATAATCCTTGTTCAGCGACATCACTGACAGTAGGGACATCCTGTTCTTATTCCACTTACACCAATGCAGCCGCAACTGCCTCAGCGGGAGTTCCCGCACCGGGTTGTGCAAGCTACAGTGGCGGCGATGTTTGGTTTACAGCAGTAGTACCTGCAAGCGGAGTTTTAACGGTAGACATGAATACAGGAGTTATCTTAGACTCAGGACTGGCGTTTTATACCGGGACCTGCGGATCATTGACCTTACTGGAATGTGACGACGATGATTCTCCCAACGGAGCTATGTCCATGATTTCGCGTTCAGGATTAACACCAGGGGCAACAATTTTTATCCGTGTGTGGGAATACGGGAATAATGGCAACGGAACATTCTCCATTTGTGCAAGCTCTCCCCCGCCAACAACCAATGATGAACCTTGTGCAGCTATTGCTCTTCCGGTAAACACTTCTTGTTCCTACACAGCTGCATCCAATTACGGGTCTACCAATTCGGTTGGACCACCTGCACCTGGTTGTGCTTCTTATTCGGGCGAAGACGTTTGGTTTAGTGCAGTGGTTCCGGCAACAGGAGCCATTATGGTCAACACAAACTCCGGCACCATGACAGACAGCGGTATGGCCTTCTATACAGGAACTTGCGGATCACTAACACTTGTTGAATGTGATGATGACGATTCTCAAAACGGCTCCATGTCCATGATTTACCGTGGTGGACTTACCCCTGGGAGCACCATTTATATTCGTGTATGGGATTTAGGCGGAGGCTCCGGAACGTTCTCCATTTGTGCGGTTGAATCTGCGCCGCCCAACTCATGCGGAAGCGCTGCAACAAATGATAATTGCCCTTCTCCTGCAACTTTAACGGAAGGACCTGGAAACTTCAGCGCTTCAACGGATGTTACTTTTACAGCAGATCAGCCGGGTAACGTAACCAGCGTATTCTGTGGTTCAATCGAAAACAATTCCTGGTACCAGTTTGTGGCTTCAAGTACCACTCACACATTTCCAATTGCATCCGTTACCGGATGTGTGAACAATTACGGAATCCAGGCACATGTTTACAGCATTACGTATGATGCATCCGGGTGCTGTACTAGCTTCACTTCCATGTCGAACTGCTACAACCCGGGAAATACTACCTTGGGAACGGTAACAGCTACCGGCCTAACCATTGGAAATACTTATATGCTGATGATAGATGGAAATGCCGGAGACGGTTGTGAATTTACGATTTCCGGATGGACAGGAACAGGTATTTTACCGGTATCACTTTCTGAATTAAACGGAAATGCTACAAGCTTAGGAAACATCCTTAGCTGGCGAACAGAAAGCGAGTACAAAAACGATTATTTTGAAGTCATGTATTCCCGCGACGCCGAGCATTTCGTACCAATCGGAACTGTTCAGGGAGCCGGAACCACATCTGATCCTAACGAATATCAATTCATCCACCAGGGAGTTCCGTCCGGAACCAGCTTTTATAAACTGCAGCAAGTGGACCTAAACGGGGATAGAACCGATTCGAAAATCATTTCTGTGAATTCCAAAGAAGATATAGACGGGCTGTTCAGAGCATATCCGAATCCGATGAAGGACCAATTGGTTATTCAGCTTCAAAGTTCCAGAAAGGAAACCATGGAAATTCAAATTATGGACCAGAAAGGCGTTCCGGTATTGCAGGAGAAAATCGATGTAAACGAAGGAAACACGAACCTTTTCAGAGATATTTCTTCTTTGAGTGAAGGAGTTTACACCCTGGTTGTAACAAGCACTAATTCTTCTCAAAAACAACGTATCATTAAAATTGACTAACTATGAAAAAAACAATCTTCTTATTTGCGATCTGTTTTTTCTCAAATGGTGTTTTTTCTCAGACATCCGTATTTGAATTAAATCAAGAAAAAGCGCGTTATAATCAGTCTAAAAATATTTCAAAGATCGTTTCCAACACCTTTGTATCCCAGACCCCTGTTACCGGTTCGGATTTCACACAAATCAGTGCTCTGATGAGAGAAAAAGACGGTTATGTTTCATGCACACTGAGCACTCAGAATAAACTAATCGTTGAACATGAAAGCTGGGTGGAAACAAAAGACATCGAAGATGTCATCGGACAATTTGTAACAGTTGAACTTTTCAAGCTTCCGGCAGAACATTCGATAAAATAAGACAACTCTATTAAAAAGCTCCGTTTGTCATCTGATAAACGGGGCTTTTTTGTTTTAAGAACTTCCTATCTTAAAACTTTACCCATCCGGATGGACTTTTGCCGATAACAGCAGTAGTCCGGGGGGATATCCAACATACAGAAGAGGAAACCCTTTAAAGAAGACAATCATGCTCAGGTCGGGCTTTAGCATGTGACTTTAGTCCTGAAATTCAATAACCGAATCCGAATATACTTGCCCCGATAGAATCATCCTCCGTATCATTTGAATCATCATCGCAACTACGTGCAATAAAAAACGGCCACTCTTTCGAGTGACCGCTATCTTTTCAAATAAACAAAGAGTTAGTTCTTCACAATTCTTTCGATGGAAGTCCCTGATTCTGTTTTAATTCTCAATGTATAAACACCTCTTTCGTAAGTGCTAAGATCAACCTGACCTCCGGACTTAATTGGAGTTGTCTGAACCAATTTCCCTTGTACATCCATTACTTCAACAATTGCAGAAGAAGCATCCATTGTCACGATTACCACATCGTTAGTTGGGTTTGGATGAACAGAGATCGTAGAGATCATATTCTCTTTGATTCCAACATTTGTAATGTTCACACAGTTTGATGTATCCGAACATGTACCGTTTGATACAATTACTGCATACGAACCATTTGCAGTCGCAGCAAAAGTTTGTGCTGTTGCGCCCGCAATCGGTGTATTTGTTGTACAATTAATCCACTGGTAAGTTGTTCCTGCAGAAGCTGTAATTGTAGCATCACCATTATCTGTTGCTGTTGCAACAAAATTTGTGATTGTCAGGTTCAAAGTAACCACCGAATCACATCCTGATGCGTTGGCAAGTGTATCATTATACATACCAGATGCGTTGTAAACTGTTCCGTTCTGAGCCCATGTATAAGTAGGACTGCAAGTTGAAACCGTAAACACAGAAGATGTCGGCATATTGATCGTCAGATCCAAAGTGATAACTGAGTCACAGTTTACTGAGTTTGGAATAGTATCCGTATACATACCGGAAGCAGTATAAGTCATTCCATTTTGTGCCCATGTGTAAGACGAACATTCCGTTACAGAAACCGTTGACGTTGTAGGCTGATTGATTGTAAGGTTCAATGTGATTACCGAGTCACAACCAAACATATTTGGGATTGTATCCGTGTAAGCACCTGAAGCCGTATAAGTCGTTCCATTCTGAGCCCATGTATAAGACGAGCATTCTGTTACAGAAACATAAGATGCAGAAGGACCTCCGATTGTCAGGTTTAACGTGATTACAGAATCACAATTGGCAGCATTTGGAATCGTAGCTGTATACACCCCGGAAGTTGTATAAGTCATTCCATTGATCGGCCATGTATAAGTCTGACAAGCATTTTGGTTTACAGTTGCCGAAGTTGAGTTATTGATCGTTAAGTTCAATGTAATGATCGAATCACAATTGGCAGCATTTGGAATCGTAGCTGTATATGTCCCTGATGTAGTATACGTTTGACCATTGATTGGCCATGTGTAAGTATCACAAGCTGTATGCGGAACTGTTGCCGTAGTACTGTTATTAATAGTCAGGTTCAACGTGATTGTTGAATCACATCCCGCAGCATTTGAAATAACCGCAGTGTAAGCACCAGAAGCTGTATACGTTGTACCGTTTTGAGCCCATGTATATGAATCACAAGATGACGCAGTAACAGATGAACTTGATGGTTGATTTACTGTAACAGCAACAGAAGCAGATGCAGAACAGCTAAAACTATTGGTAGCTGTTACCGTATAAGTAGTGTTAACTGCTGGCGCTACACCCATTGGATTTTGAACTGCAGATGTGAAACCCACCGGAGCAGAAGTCCAGGCATATGTAATTGCACCTGGTTGAATATATTCAATACTAACATCATCAACATGTAATTCAAATTCATCCGCTCCGGAATAACAATTAAATCCTACATAATAATTCCCTGTCACACTAGGTGTATAAGAAGTAGTACCTTGAGCCCATGTAGTATTTGTAAGACTTGCACCACCATTATTATCCCATAAAACTGAAGTTTGCGCAGCAGTAGTTGCAGCGTTCCCAACAGTTACTTTCAGATTTTCAGGAAATGAAGCTCCCCGAACTTTATACCAAAACGAGATGTTATAAGTTTGACCTGCAACCATATGCAGTTGAGGTGTAATAGCCCATGCATTCGCTGCGAAACTCGAATTATATACATAAGCCATACCCGAGCTTCCTGAATGAGCAGCAAGTGCGGAAGTGCTCCAGGCATTTCCTGATCCTGCATTAATCATCGTCCATGCGGAAGGAGGGAATGTTTCAAATCCTTCTGTTAAAGTTGCAGCAAACGACGTATTAGAATTCGCAGAGGAGGTTAAATCTATCGTCTCTCCATTACAAACTGTAGCCTCACTGCTACCAGCAGTTACAGCTGTCGGGGAAGGATTTACAGTTACAGAAACTGTATTTGTAGTTGTACACCCACCATCTACAGCTGTTACAGTATAGGTATAAGATCCCGCAGCCGTTGGAGTAATTGTAACCGGGTTTCCTGCAACCGTAGTTTCAGCACCACTTCCAACAGTACTTACCCAGGAATAAGTATAGTTTTGAACTGGAGTCGGATTCGTATTTGCAGCAGTAAGATTTACAGAACCATTCAAACAAATAGCAGCAGCTGAAGTTGAAGCTGAAATAGCATCCGGTGTAGAAACTGTTACTGTAACCGGTACTCGTGCACTTTCACACCCTGTAACAGTGTTCAATTCACTCACATAGAATGTAGTTGTAGCTGAAATTGCTGTTGTATAAGTTGTTGAGGTACCTGATTGAAGAACAGTTCCTGCAACTGCCGCGTCATACCACTTAAATTCCGGAGTTGGCAAACCACTTGTAGAAGTTACAGAAGCTGTTGGAACCTGTGTACCACACTGTGCAGAGTTTGCAGCAGTCGGAGCTGAAGGAAGCGGGTTAACCGTTACCGTCACTGTTGGTGAAGGAGAAACCGAACAACCTGCAGCTGTAATTGTTGCAGTATAAGTAGTTGTTGTAGTTGGAGAAACCGATAAAGGATTGGTTGTTCCAACCGTTCCAACTCCGTCTGACCATGAAATAGTTTGAATTGCAGGCGCAACATTTCCGGTAAACACCACATTTAATCGGTTAGCACTCGTTGTTCCAACTGCATTCCCGCTTGTTGACCAAACAACTGTATTTCCCGGTGTCGCAGTATAATAAGTCTGAGAGTTATTTAATGCATCAGCACCATCGTGGCTTACCTCAACAACTATATTGGATGTACCATCCCAGTTATATGGAGTTGAAAAGTTAATTACATTAACTCCTACAGCATGCGTATATGTTGCAGCCGGATAAACAGTTGTATAACCAGCAGAAGAAACAAAATCAGTAAAAGCTGTTAATCCTGTAGTTCCGATTTTAACAACAAAGTTTGCATTCGTGGCAGCATCTCCTAAAGTAGTGATGTTATAAGACATCGAAGTAATCGGACCTGCACTCAATCCTGCCGCGGTTAACTCAGCGGCTGTAAAGATTGTCTGCATACGATAAGAAGGCCATCTGTTACAAAATGCTGTTGGCTGTGAAGTCGCTCCTGTTAAAGTAGTTGCCGTACCAATTGTAGCGGAACCACTCTTATTTAGTTTCGCTGTAAGTACAGAAGGAGAAGAAGCACAAACTGTTGATGAACTTGCGGTTGCAGATGTAGTAACCCCAAATAAAGGCTCATCCGAATAAGAAGTTCCGATGTAGTTCCCTGAAAGGGCTAATGAATTCGTTGCTGTAACAGACCAGCTTATGGTTGCGTTAGCAGGCGAAGGCACAGCTATTGTTCCCTCCCAGGTTGACCCGCTGGAATTAGTCATCGCAATTGGAGTTTGAGCGACTCCGTTCACTGAATAATTAATATTGACCGACGAAATCGTTCCATTAACGTTTGCAACATTTACAGATATCAAGTGCGGAGTTCCAGCACACTGAACTGTATTTGGAGTTATTGAGTTAAATGTAATTGTCGGTGGTGTTGCCGGAGCTCCGTCAAATTCATCAGCCCCCATATCAGGAGCTGTACTTCCTCCGTTTACAGGACTTACCGGTCCAGGTCTTACTTCTCCATCAAAATCAACTGCAATTCCTAAAGTAGCCTCTCCACCTGATTCAATCTGAGTTGGAGCAGCTCCTAAATTCAAATGCAAATCGGTATTGTTGTTTACAAACATCGGATTGACATTTGCTGAATTTGCATCTGTATTAGCAACAGCAGTAATCGCAGAAGTCCAATTTAACAATGACGCTAAATTCGTTGAATTAGCTCTAGCCGTAAATCCGGTAGTTCCTAAATCATTTGCAACAAAGAAATCATTCTTATTAGAAATCGATCCGGTTGCTCCGATATTTGTAGCAGAAGTTGTTACATAAACATAGTGTCTTGCCGCTCCTGTTTGAGTATTTGTAAAGTTTGCGAAGATATTATTTTGCACTTTGTAAACCGAAGCAACATTTTGAATCTCATAACAAGAATTAGAATAAGTTGGTGTTAAACCATTCCCTATTGAAACATTGTTATGGTAAACAAGGTAGCTTTGAGTTGCAGCAGCACTAGCAGTACCAGTAAAAATACCAATCGCGTACCTGTTTGATGTCGCAGTTCCCGTAAAGCTCGTGTAAATGTCTGAAACCATATTATTATGGATCTTACAAACATTTGTCCCCGTTGTTGATTGGGAAGAAAAAAGACCATAGGCAACAGAAGTTGTAGATGTAGAGCCTGCAACACTGATGTTTTTAATACTATTCCCTGAAGCTTCTGTGTTACCAGAAACACCTGCAAGGTAAATACCTCCCGCTAATGCCTGATTAGATGCAACCAACGAAACATCCGTTGATTTAACAGAAACTCCATTTTGATTTAACAAATACACCCCTCTTGCAGCAACAAAAGTAGCAACTGTTGGTCCGATATTCGTTATTAAATTACGGTTTCCGGCAACAATTACTCCGATAGTATTATTTGCATCGGGATAAGTTGAATTTCCAAGAAAATAAATACCATTAATTGCTCCATCAATGGTTACATTCATCACCTGGTTATCAGAGTTGGCACCAGACAGAGCTGTTGGAGCAATCCCACCTCCCGTTGTTGAAGCTGAGAATAAAATAGCACTGGATGAACCTGAAGTATTGTTTCCTCTATTCAGTTTTATTGATATGTTCTTAAAAATGTTGTTCATAGCACCATCTGTTGCAGAAGCATTACGAACCAAATAGCCAAACTCCATACTTGCAGATGCACTGTTATCCACATCTATTCCATCAAATCTAAAATAATCCCCTCCCGAAAGGGTAATACTTGCATCATTTGATCCCGTTGTTCCTGTTGAAGTAATCTTCGGATTCACACCGGCTCCGTTCTTTTGGAAAGTAATCGTGTTTGTAGAAGTACCTGTAGCAGTAATTACCGGAGGCAATTCATTGAAAGCTTGTCCGGAAGTAACATTAAACACCACCGGAGCAGTCAAACAAGCTGAAGCTGAATTCAATGCATTGATTGCATTTGTAAAACTTGAAAAGTTTGTCCCTGCATTAGGCAAGGTATTATCAATCGTGAAGGTTCCACCGGCAGAAGTGATTGCTGAAGCAGAACTTACTAATGAAATATTGTCTACAGCAGCAGATGGAGCTGATCCGCCACTGCCGTCATTCTTCCATGTAAATATCAATCTGAATGTTTGATTTGTGGAGCAATTATTAACCACACTTGCCGGAATTGAAATCGTAGCGGTATTTACCGAAGAAGAATTCCAAAGACCCGCTAAATTAATTGCAGGTGCCGCTAAGTTTGCATTACTCGCTGAAATATTCGTTGCAGTTGGAGTATAACTTGTCGGAGCAATTGAAACCATTAAAGCATCCCAATAACCGCTTTCTCCCAATGCTTTCCAATTAAAACTTAACTGAATATTCGTTTCTCCTGCAGGAAATGTGACATCACGATAAAAATGAACAACGGAAACACTTGAATTAGTATATCCATTAGTTACTCCCGCATCAGCAGAAATATAAGCTGCATTCCCTGTAAAACCGGTTGCTGCAGTACCTACAAACCATTTATTGGTGATGGTTCCGTTATCAACCGTCCAGCCATTGCTGGTAAAATCCGGGCCTAGTTCAAAGCCTCCATCAGTCGCAGGGTTGATTAAAGTTGTCTGTGAAAAAATAGAATTCGAAGCAATCAGGAATAATCCGACAAGCAGACCTCCCAAGCTAGATAACGTATTTTGTTTCAGTTTAAACTTTAACCTTACCGGAATTACTGATCTAAGTGTAATTCTCTTCATAAGTTTAAAATTATTTGTTTGAAACAAAAATCCACAAATATTTCACAGATACCACTATACTGCTTTTAGTACCAACTTAAAAAATCGTTGGAATATCGATTTAGTAATTCCTTAACATACTAGACTTATTTATTCCAATCCCAGTAATTTAAAGGCTTTTTAAAATAAAAAAACGGTGAAAAACAAAATATAAAAATGTTAATTATTTAACGTAATAATTGTCAATAATTGATACATTTCTGAAATAAGCATTTTCTAAAATGCTCACCATTGTTACCTTACAGTGTGTTTTGTTTAATTTTTATACAAAAATTTTAAAATAAAGATATTTAACATTAATGTTAAACAAAATATATTTAAATGCTTCTAATTGTTTTAGTACGTTTTATCTCTAAACATGAATCTGTTTTTGGAGTTGCCCGAATATTTGGCTTATTTTACAAATCATATTGTAATCCTAAACAAATGAAAAAAGTCTTTATTACCCTTCTATGGATAATCCTGAGCTCTCAATCGGCTCTTTCACAGACTTATTTGGGATTTGAATACAACCCCAACATTCCGGTTAAGAATGGAAGTGCCACTCTGAAGAACCCATGGGCCGGTGGAATCAATTACGGCCAGTTCTCAACCATCGATTATAATTTCGACGGATTAGACGATTTGGTAATCTTTGATCGCAGTGCCGACGAATTCATCCTCATGGAACATACAGTAAATGCTTCTGTCCATGAATATCAATACGTTTATAAGGGCTATGAATATTTTCCGGCTGACTGTAAATACCGCGCTGCGTTTGTCGACTATGATGCGGATGGAAGAAAGGACCTTTTTACTTATGGAATCGGCGGTGTAAAGATTTACCGGAACATCGGAAGTTCTTCATCAGGACTTCAATGGCAGCTGATTACAGACAATCTTCAGACAGATTATGCAGGAGATATTTCCAATCTGTATGTAAGTGCCGGAGATATTCCCGCATATACAGATGTAGACTTTGACGGGGATATCGATGTACTGACTTTCCATATCGGCGGGCAGAACCTGCTCTACCACCAAAACCAAAGTATGGAGCTCTACGGAATCCCCGATTCACTGATCTTTGTACTCAAGAACCAATGCTGGGGTAAATTTAGTGAAGATGCAAACAGCAATGATCTTTTCCTGAATGAAACTGCTTATCCCTGCGAAAACGGCGATGTCCCAAATCCGTTAAGACCGGAAAAACCGGGAAGAGATCCGGAAGACTATGAATCAGACCTCTTAATCGACACCGCGCTTGAAAATATCACCCGGCATTCAGGCTCCACTATTTTAGCAATGGATGTAAATAATAATGGGGTTATGGACCTGATCCTGGGCGATGTTTCCTATGCCGGAATCACCTTATTGATGAACGGTGGAAATGCTCCCAATACCAATTCTGCTATGATCAGTCAGACACACAACTACCCTTCGGCATCCAACCCGGGATTCATGCAGCTATTTCCGGCCATGTACTGGGAAGACGTGGATTTTGACGGAAAGAAAGATCTGATTATTGCTCCCAATGCACGAACCGTTTCCGAAAACCAAAACAGTGTGCAGTTTTTTAAAAACACCGGCACAAATGCCCTTCCGAACTTTGTTTTCCAGGAAAACAATTTCCTGCAAAAAGATATGATCGAGAACGGACTGGGAAGTATCCCTATTTTAGTGGATGAAAATGGCGACGGATTAAAAGATTTGGTAGTTGCAACTTTTATCCGCTACAAACCCACTTTAGCCCTGGAATCCGCACTGCAACTATACCGGAATACAGGAACCGCTTCAAACCCGGAATTCACATTAATAAATAACGATTACTTAGGCCTTTCAGCTCTGGGATTGGGTTTAAGATCTGTTCCAACATTCGGGGACCTGGACGGCGACGGTGATACCGATATGATTATAGGCAGAGAAAATGGAACGCTTCTGAAGTACATCAATAACGCAGGCCCGGGAAACAACCTTAGTTTCGGAGCATCCGTTTCTTTAACAGATAATACCGGAAGCGCAATCAATGTATTGTCCTATGCTTTCCCACAGCTTTTCGACCTGAATAAAGACGGATTGGTTGATCTTATCGTGGGGAAAAAGACCGGAGAAATAACGTATTATCAGAACACCGGTACAGCCTCTACTCCTGTTTTCACCCTTATTACTCAGAACTTAGGCCAGGTCGACATTTCGTCTTCTCCGGACGGATATGCCGCTCCACATTTCTTCCGTGAAAATGATACCACACATTTGTTTGTCGGTGCTTACAACGGTAAAATGAACTATTACCGGGATATCGACGGACACTTAAACGACGGAGACATATTCAGTTTGTACTCAAATGCTTATTTGAATATGGATGTGGGGCTTTACAGCAGCTTTTTTGTGAATGACATTGACGGGAACGGATTCCTGAACTTATTTGTAGGCCAGGATCTGGGTGGTTTATTCCTCTTTGAAGCAGATCCTTTGAGCACATCCTCTATCGGAGAATGGAAAATAGAGTCGAACCTGGTCCTTTATCCGAATCCGGGAGATCAGCTGGTGCAGGTACTTTCCAAAAACGGTGTTTCCGATCTAAAGCTTCACGGGGTTTACAACAACCTGGGGCAAAAGCAGGCCATCGAACTTTCCGGGATGACCATGGATGTGAGCGGTCTAAGCAGTGGTTCTTATTATTTTGTACTGGAAAACAACGGGAAGGTCGAACATCTGAGTTTTATTAAAAAATAAACCTGCATTCAAAACAATAAAAACTTAAAAATCAATCACTTAAACCTGAATCTGTTAGCGAATTAGCGAACACATTAATTATCGAATTCAAGAATTCTGGAATTTTCGAATGAGGAAATTCTAAAGCTTGAGATTCATTTCGTAGAAAACCGGATGTGACCACTTAATAAATTGAACCTCCGATTCGAAAATCCCGAACAGAGTAGATCCTGAACCGGTCATTGCTGCATAAACAGCCCCATGTTCATAGAGATCCTTTTTAACATCCGCCAATTCCGGATATTTCGAAAAAACGGATTTTTCAAAATCATTCACCAAATCCTCTTTCCAGTTTTTGATGGGTCCCTCCAGGATTTCCCTTAAAGAACGGCGATCATTATTCGGAATAACTCCTTCATAGGCCTCCTTGGTCGAAACATGAATTCCAAGGTTCACCAGGACCACCCATTTATTTTTCAGGTCAATGCTCAAAGGTGAAAGAACCTCTCCTCTTCCGGTTGCAAACTGCAATCCGCCATCAATAAAAAAAGCGCAGTCAGAACCGATTTTGGCTGCCATTACTTTGAGCACCTCATTCGGGATATCCGGCGCATATTTATCACGCATCAATTTCAAAGCAAAAGCCGCATCGGAAGAGCCACCTCCCAAACCACCTCCCATCGGAATGAGTTTATACAGGTGAAAAGCAAGCTTCGGAAAAGATTTAAACCTTCGGAATTCAGCTTCGGCATCCTGTACCAGGTTCCCCGATCCGGGAATTTCCAGTCCGGAAGTTGTAAATGAAGCCTGCTC
>DJFP01000182.1:0-1804 GCA_002432565.1 Flavobacteriales bacterium UBA5869 | reverse complement strand
CTTTTAAGGACGTGCAAACCCAGGTTTATTTTGCATGTTGGAAAATTAATCATGTCGTAAAATTAATTGATGCGAACTATTTTCGTAAATTTCGCCCCTCAAAATAGCAATTATGTCCACATATTTAGATTTTGAAGAACCTTTAAAGGCTTTAGAAGATCAAATTGAACAAACGCGTGAGATCGGCAACAGTACTGGCGTCGACATGTCAGACAAGATCAGTGACCTGGAAGAGGCTCTCACCAAAAAAACAAAAGAAATATTCAGCAAGTTGACACCCTGGCAGCGCGTTCAGTTATCCCGTCATCCTGACAGACCTTATACATTGGCTTATATCAATGCAATTACCGGTTTTTCCTTCCAGGAATTACATGGTGACAGAACCGTAAAAGATGACAAGGCAATGGTCGGAGGATTTGGTTTGCTTGACGGAAGAACAGTGATGTTTATTGGTCAGCAAAAAGGGATCAACACCAAGATGCGCCAGTACCGAAATTTCGGGATGCCAAATCCGGAAGGATACCGCAAGGCTTTACGCCTGATGAAAATGGCTGAAAAATTCAATAAACCGATCGTAACATTCATCGATACACCGGGAGCATTCCCCGGATTGGAAGCAGAAGAAAGAGGTCAGGGAGAAGCAATTGCACGTAACATTTATGAAATGATGCAGTTGAAAGTTCCTGTGATTTGCATCATCATCGGTGAGGGTGCATCCGGTGGAGCTTTGGGAATTGGTGTAGGAGACAAAGTGGTGATGCTTGAAAACACGTGGTATTCAGTTATTTCTCCGGAATCCTGCTCTTCCATTTTGTGGAGATCCTGGGACTTCAAGGAAAAAGCAGCTGAAGCATTGAAATTGACCAGTTCGGATATGAAACGTTTGAGACTGGTGGATGACGTAATCGAAGAACCTCTTGCCGGAGCTCACAGAGACCAGGAAGCAAGTTTCCAGAACGTCAAAGACAAAATCATTGAATACTTGAAAGAACTGGATGCTAAAAGTCCGGAACAACGTATCGAAGAGCGCATTGAGAAATTTAACTCTATGGGTGTTTGGAACGGATAAATTAAGAAAGAATTCAAAAAGTAGGGGCGTAAAATTTTACACCCCTACTTTTTTTAGTTTTATTGCCACCTATTCACCGTTTGTTCATTATTCAAATCAATCACCAAAGTAACCTTTAATCCCTTTTTCACTTCCAGGGATCTCTCATAAACTGCATCCACCGAATAATTATTGACAATGGTATGGTCCTGCCATACTCCCTTTATGAAAGATTGGTTGACAATGCGGATGCGATGCTGTCCCTTCGGTATTTTCACTTCAAACACTCCTCCCATGCTTTCTAAAGCCTGAGGAGAAACACCAACTTTCACATCATCCACAAAAACCAGCATGCGTGAAGGATGATCGTATCCTTCTTCAATATTCATAAATTGCCAGGAAATCTGCATTGGGTAATGCTTCCCTCTGAATTCAGGAATTTTATTCATCAACTCATTTCCGTTCAAATCAAATTGAACAACGGAAACATCCGATTTGTCGAGGTCAAATTCAATCCGGACTTTTGAAACTTCTTTTGCATTGACTTCAAATTCACAAACTGCATTGATACCGAACTCATTTTCAAAGGTATGCTCAACCCACCTTCCCTTGCAATAAGCCTCATTTACAAGTCTGATCTTGTGAATGCCTTTCGAAAGAAATAAGGAATATTTTCCCCAATTGCTCTGGCGGCAGGAATCCGAAACAGGCAGTACTATTCCGTCCACCACTACTTTATTTCTGTTCAAATGGTCA
>DJFP01000228.1:12729-16500 GCA_002432565.1 Flavobacteriales bacterium UBA5869 | reverse complement strand
CTCGGGAGCAGAATAGGGTGTAAATACAAATCCTTTGCGCATGTTGTTGTTGTTTGTTTTAAGTTGTGACTGACCTGGAGTTTGGAATGAAAATTTTCGGCCAGTGAAATTGGATAAAGCTTGTACTTTCGAATGAATAAAGGTAAGTGATTAAATCGATTTTCTAAACGAATGGAAACCTTAAAATTCGTTAAAATAAGATGGTAAATTCGGAATTTTAGATTGGAATAAAAAACCTCAGCAAACATAGTTTACTGAGGTTAAACATAAATTGACAATTTATGAAATGTCAACCTGAAAGTTTGGTTTTATCAATTCTTTATCACTTTTAGCAAAACCGCCTGTTCGTTGCGGTAAATGCGCAGGAAAAAAGTATTAGACTCGTATGCCGAAAGATCCAGTTCTGCCTGAAGCGTATTTGGTTCTGAAGTTTCCAGTACTTTTCCAAGCATGTCGATCAACTCTACGCGTTCGATCACTGTTCCTGTTGAAGCAACTGTCACTTTTCCATTCGTTGGAACCGGGTAAACGTTCAACCCGGCAGCTGACACATCATCGATCCCTGCAAATTGAATCTCTACGCAATTCGAAGTGTCGATACACCCGTAAACATTGTCCTGTACAACGATTGCGTAAGTTCCGCCGTGTGCCGGTTCAAAAATGACGTCTGTTGCTCCCGGAATGATAGACATATCGGCACAATTTACCCACTGAGCAGTCATGTCGACCAATACCCCGGCAGTGAGTATTCCACCCGATGAAAAGATCGAAGACATCACGTTGTGGATGGTAACCGTCATCTGATCACTCGCGGAACATCCGTTCGAATCTGTTCCGGTAACGGTGTATGTTGCATTCATAGGAATAGCAGGAGTTCCATCGGTTACCCCGTTGGTCCAAACATATGTTTGTGCGCCTGTTCCTGAAAATGTATGAGGTATTCCCTGGCAAAGATTCAGGTCCGGTCCTGCAGAAACAATTGGTGTAGAGTTAACGGTCACTGTAATTGTGTCGTTTTTAATACATCCGTTGGTGTCTGTTCCAGTTACAATATAGGAAGCCGTTGTTGCCGGTTCGAACGGAATATTATCCATTACTCCGTTATTCCAGGCATAAGTATCTGCACCTTGTCCTGTTAGCGTGATATCGTTCCCTTCACAAACCCCGAAATCTGCACCTGCATTTACATTAGGAAGCTGATTTACGGTCATGGTTATTGTGTCAGTATCCACACATCCGACGGAATCCGTACCGGTAACAACATAAGTTGTTGTAACAGTTGCATCGAAAGCAAGGCTGTCTGTTACACCGTTGTCCCAAGTGAAGGTTTCAGCGCCGGTACCGTAGAGTGTTACTTCGTCTTCAGCACAAACCACCAAAGGTGCGTTTGCGGTTACAGGAGGAATTGAAACGACTACTTCCTGCGTATCAGCTAATGTTGAGGGACACCCGGGAACTGTTGCCGAAACGGTATAGGTTGTGTTAGAAGTTGGTGCTGCAGGAACAGATGACGTTGTTTCTCCGGTTCCCCAGGTAAGTGTTGATCCCGGTTGATTCGCTATTGCATAATGGATTCTTCCGTTCCATACACGCGGTTGGTAAACCGCACCTGTATTTTGCGTAAACGGATATTCCAATCCGCCCCCCTCCAGGAAAGTGATGTTTGCATCAGAGGAGTAAACATTTCCTACTGCTGTACCGTTTGAGTAGTTCAGACTGACTGCGGATGTATTCGACGTTACGTAAAATGCATAAGTTTGTCCCGCCGGGATAGTCACATTTACCGGGACAGCAACAGTTGAGAATCCTCCGGTGTATGTAGTAGCGGCTGAACCGATATACGTCCATGCAGAGGGTGTATTAGCGAATCCGTTCCAGGTTCCGGCCTTGTAATAGATTTCGATGGTTGTATTTCCCATCGGGGAAGCATCGAAAGAGAGAATAGTTACCGCATTTGTGGCAACAATATCGAACATGTTACCGCGGTGATTGTTCCCGGCAGTGTTCGAGGCATCCAGCTGGTTATCCGGACCATTTGCAATAGCATGAAGGGTAATGCTGTCACCGGAACAAATCAAAGCATCTGAGGCAGTGATGACGGCAGCACATGGCTGTGCATAGGCTTTAAAACCAAAAAAAGTAAACGCAAGAAAAATTAAGTGTAGTTTTTTCATCATAAATAGTGATTTAAAATTCGGTGCGAATCTAGGGTTTTAATTTTGATTGTTAGCTCTTTGTTAAGAAAAAAACACAAATCGGGGGTTTCCCCTTTAACAGGGTAAGTGTTTGGTTTTCAGTGTTTGTTTTTTTTATCAAACAAAGGGCAAGTTTGTTTATGAATGAACCTAGTACTCTCCAAGTAATTTCTGTCCGTAATGGTAGCTGATAAATTCCGCCAGGGTGCTTGATCCTGAAATTTCTTTGGTTTCATGGTCCCAGTCAACTGTTGAATAGGAGTTATCGATCGGTTCTTTTTTATAGAAATTCTGGCAGTTTCCTGCTCCGTCTTCCCAAAAAGGAAGCAGATCGAAAAAGCTGTAATCAGCTTCCCATTCTTCTACGTACTCTTCCAGGAAAGTTAAAGATGTTTCCAATTTTTCAGCTGTGGAAATACAGTGTGAATTGTCATCTCTTAAAGCACTTTTCAGATCCCCGAAGTTGGCATGCACGGAATAAAGTTCCTTTAGGTCCTGCGGCATTTTCCAACCCGCTTTCACAAGATCTTTTGGCAGTTTCGCATCCGGATTCGGTTCTCTTCCGCCCAGGAATTCATAAAAAATATTGTCGGCATAATCTTTTACCTGATAGGCATAGACCAAATACCATTTTCCTTCTTCAAAGATGGAAAAGAGTTCCAGCGTGTGGTTTTCCAGTAAGTCCACAAAATCAATAGAGAAGTTTTCCCAGGTTTTGCGAATGGCCTCATTTTGTGGTAATTCATGCAGGTAATACCAGGGACAGCTTTCCGGCACCTCTGAATAATGCATGATCTCCAGACTGCGGTTGTTTACTCCGTCTACATAAACTTCTGTTTCCGTATCTAAAAACACCATTAGTCCTTCACGACCATGTGTTTTCACCAGTTCTACCTGGTAATCGTAATACGCTTTCAGCTGTTCCATGAAATCCAGTTTTTGATTCTTGAAAAAGGATTTTAGTTTTTGACAGATCTCTTTTTGCTGGTCAGCAGTGAGTTTAATGTTTGGAAGCATGTCTGGGTTCTTTGGATTAATTATCGGGTTATTTTCAGGTTACAGATGGAATTAATCGCTGCCTGGTTGCATGAAGGAACCTGATTTTTTGAAGCTGCAGGTCACATCTTCCTGGAAATGAAAGGTCAGGAGAATAAAATGAATGTTATTCTATCAGTCTGCCTGTTTCTTCGATCAGCGATTGCAACAATTCACCTGCTTTCCGGTGTTTCAGGATCGGTGCGATTTGTCCGCTCCAAAACAATACCAGGTCGTGTTTGCCTTGTGCCAAAGCGGCTTTCCGGAGTGAAGACATGAATGCCGATTGAAGCGGGAAGGGGAGAATGTTGTCGTCTTTACCTCTTACTTCTTTTGCCAACTGAGTAATAATTCCCCGTCCCAGCCTTCCGGTGTATGCACGCGTGAGGATGGTTTGTTTTGCAGCATTTGAAAACAATGCCTCGCGGTGTTCTGGTAATGCCCCGGATTCTTCTGTTGCCAAAAAAGCTGTTCCGATCTGGACAGCATCAGCACCCAAAGTAAAGGCTGCTGCAATTCCTTTTGCTGTTGCAATTCCACC
>DJFP01000228.1:0-12639 GCA_002432565.1 Flavobacteriales bacterium UBA5869 | reverse complement strand
TTTACATCCAAAATGACCTGGAATTGGTTCTCAAAACGTGTTTTGAAATCAGGTTTTAGAGGAAGCTCAATGCCTGCCCGGTCAAAATACGGTTTGAACAGGGTTTTTGTTTGTTCAAATTGTTCGTCGCTGACAGTTTCGTTGGGAGCATCCGTGTCGGAAACCCATAAGTTCAGGTTGTAAGGTTTGTTAGTGAGTGATTTGATCTGTTTGTCGACTTGATAAATCTCCTGTGGAGAAATACTGTAAGCTCCGTATCCGCCCAAACCACCCATGTTCGAAACCGTCGCTACCAATTCGGGCGTGGATAACCCACCGCCGAACGGTCCCTGCAAAATGGGATATTCAATGCCCATTAATTTCGATGCTTTTGTCTTGTTCCACATAATGAATTGAATTTAAGGAATTAATCAATAACGTTTGTTAGTGTTTTATTGACGATCAGCCAGTTATCGTCCGTTTCATGAAGTGTTAGGAAATTGTAGTAATTGAAGGCATACATTCTGACATGCAGTTTTGCAATTGCGATGGAATTGATCACTTCAATGGAAAGGATTTCGGATTCAAATGACTGACCTGATTTTTCCGGGCTGACACGCGTGGCAACTCCACTCAGGTAGTCATTCCGTGTTTTGGCATACGGAGTTCCATTAATATCTGCGAAAAGCAATGCGTCTTTGTGAAAGGTTTGTCCTAAAAGCGTGGTATCGCCGGTTTTGATTCCTTTGAAATACGGATGGATGACTACTGTAATTGCTTCCTGATGGTTTGTTTTTGTTTCCATGGCTGAATTTATGTTTGAATAACACAAAGTTGAGACGGAAAAAGTACGTGATTGTGTGACATACATCACAATCGGAAAGGTGTTGAGAAAATGTGATTTAAATCACAGACAGAATGAGAGCCCCGGCTTCGTTAAATGGCCTTAATTATTGACTATAATCGGCTTAAGGTTTCTCTCGAAACGCCCAAATATGCGGCAATAAGGTGTTTTGGAACGAGGTTGTAAAGCTGTGGGTAAAGTGCAAGCAGTTCTTCGTAGCGGTGTTTGGTATCGTTGTTCATAAAGGAAAGAAGCCGCTTTTGAGTGGCAACATATCCTTTATTGGTGCGCCATCGAAAGAAATGCTCCACGGTATGGATTTCACGGCACAATTTCTCCCGGTCTTCGTTTGAAAGTGCCAAAACGGTTGCGTCTGTAATACAGTCGACATTGATCTTTGCTTTGCCTCCGCTATACAAAGCTTCAAAGTCGGAGGTCCACCAATTTGGCATGGAAAATTGAAGGATAAACATCTTCACTTCTTCGTTGATGTAGAAGGATTTGAGGCATCCTTCCGCTACAAAATATTCGTGATTTACTTTGTCGCCGGCAGAAATGATGGTTTGCCCTTTGGTGAAATAGTGTTCTTTGAAATGCGACAAGACATATTCGAATTCTTCTTCGGAAAGCGAAATCGTTTTCGAAATATGGTCTTTGAGTAATTCTTTGGCATTCATGAAGACTAAAATAGCGAGAAAGCAAATGAGAAGAAACAAATACCTATTTTTAATTCATTCAAATTCACTTTGTCATGAACCGATTCCTTTTGTTACTTGCTTTGACGGTATTTTACCTTCCCGGATTTTCTCAAAATACCATTCCTTATGGCTCAAACGCGGAAGTTGGGAAATACATCAAGATCAACCGGGTGAACTTGTATTATGAGGTTTATGGAAGTGGAGAACCGCTTTTGCTGATCCATGGAAATGGAACCGGGATCAAAGGCTGGGCTCCGCAAATTGAATACTTCTCCAAAAAGTACCAGGTCATAGCAGTGGATTGCCGGGGTCGCGGGAATTCGGAATTGGGGACTGATTCCCTGA
The DNA here is from genome assembly GCA_002432565.1 of Flavobacteriales bacterium UBA5869. Classification (GTDB taxonomy): domain Bacteria; phylum Bacteroidota; class Bacteroidia; order Flavobacteriales_D; family Crocinitomicaceae; genus Fluviicola. The sequence goes on along the minus strand of DJFP01000228.1, from coordinate 10,773 downwards.
CTTACATGCAGCAGGCAAATGACCTTTCGGTTCTAATCCGGGAGTTGGAGTTGAAAAATGTTACGGTCATCGGTAAAAGCGACGGCGGAATTATTGGCTTGCTCATGGCGATCTATTACCCGGATGGGCTGAAACAATTGGTGTCTTACGGGGCAAATGCGGAGCCTACGGGCTTGTTTTCCCAATCGGTAAAGGAGATCCATGATAAACGCGTAGAAGCTGAACTGATGCTGGCAAAAGGAGATACTGCCAAAAACTGGAAACTCGAACAGCAGAAAAACCGCATGATGGAGTTCCAGCCGCACATCAAGGCCGAAGACCTGCAGAAAATTTCCATTCCGGTATTGGTGATGTCCTGTGACCGCGATTTAATTCTGGAAGAGCATACTTTTTGGATTTATAAAAATATCCGTTTTGCAAATCTCAGTATATCTCCCGGGGAAGTACACGGAATGCCCAGATTGAATCCCGAATTGTTCAATTCCATCGTCGAAAACTGGGTCTCACAGCCCTTTAAAGGGGATGCTGTGAGGTTTAGGTGAATGAGAAATAATATGAGTTATTATCAAATTCTCTCACAAACAATCCAATAAAACGGAAAATTCTCTTCAACTTCCCGGATCTCGGTCAAACCGAATTCCCCGAATTCCTCCCGGATCGAATCTTCGTCGTAGAAGAACATGTTAACTCCGCCGAACTGCTCAAAACGGTCTTTCCCGATGGGGATTCCTGTTCCGTAAGTCGGAGCTTTTTTGGAAATGACGGTAAAGACCATGGTTCCGCCGTTTGTAAGCTGGCTATAGCAGTCCCTGATGAGTTTTTTGCGTTCTTCAGTGTCCAGCAAATGGATTAGTGCGTAACAGAAAATCCCGTCAAACTGATTTTGATCGAATGGCATATCGGTTACGGAGCCGTGATAGACAATCATATCCATTCCGTAATTCTTCCGCAATAACCGGATAGCTGTTTCGGAAATCTCAATTCCAGTTACTGACATGCCGTTTTCCTTGAAAATCTGCGCATTTCGCCCGTAACCGATCCCGGGGATAAGTACATTCTTCACGGATTTCTCCCGGAAAAGATCTTTGGTAATTAATGCAGATTTTGCCGGATTGATTCCCCACATTTCCTGCTTCCGAATGAAGTTGGATTCCCAGAATTCCGGCTTTTCGTTGTTGCTCATACTTTCTTAGATCATACCGCTTCTGAAAAGTTTAATCGAAACGAAGGATGGCTTCAATGACCTGTTTCTCGCGCTCCGGCAATGTTCCGCTGACAGTGATTGTATCCACGTCAAAAGCATCTATCCATTCTTCCAGCAGATCGTTGACTTGCCTGCGCAATTGGGGGAATTCGGATTCCGGACACCCAATGATATCAGGGTTTTCTATGGCCACAAATACCAGCAGGTCTATTTCGTCCATTGCTTCTTTGACTTTCAGATAAAAACTCCTGGATGCCTCAGCTCCACCGATTACATGGATATAAGCCAGAAGGTCGAGCGGAGAGCGGTCGAACAGAACGTCCAATTCATCTATTTCGACATTTTCCAGTGCACGTTCAAGCTGCAAGGATAGATCTTCCGGGCTGGGTCTTTCGGAAAATAAGTGTCCTTCTTCCTGTAATTCAAGGTAAGGTTCGGGTATGAACAGGAATTCCGGGACCAGAGCATGGATTTTTTCAACAAGGGTCGTTTTTCCTACGTGATGAGCTCCTGTAAATGCAATTTTCATGACTTTTTATAATTATCCGGAAAGGTTTATGGGTTAAACATGGGGCAATATATCCTGATATCTGGATTTTTTAATTGTGGCAAAAGTAATTGAATCGTCGGAAAGCGGATCTATAACCAATGAAAATACCGGAATTGAGTGGGATATTGTTGGCAGACTTTTATATTTATTACCGCTCTCATTTCTTCTCCACCAAATATTTCCAATAGCGTTTTGGAACGTGCTGTACGTGTAGTTTGGTGTTTTTTCTTCCCGGTATATTAGTGCTTTTGAAGTAATCACTCCACAATTTTTGAAAAAGGTCTTCGCCTTCGCCGAAAGCGTCCGGTGAAACTCCATTGAGTGAAATCAGCGAATTCGGAACAAAATCGACAAATTGAGCTTCCTTCAGATCGTAATAAATTCCATACTTCCGGCGAGAATCAAAAATAAACCAGCGCTGATCAGCGTAACGGTCCCTGAAATGGGGAAGAACCAATGGTAATACATTAAAATCGGGATCAATCACCGAAAAATAGATCCCGTCTTTTGTCAGTTGAAAACGAACGAATGCTTCCATACGGTGCTTTTCTCTTCCGACGGATTTCGCGGTTTGATGTAATTGTAATACATCCGGGTGGGCGAAATCGCTTAAGACATTTTGCTTTGAATCAATTGCATAACGAATTACGCCAAGAATGGTGTCTTCAATGGTTTCTTTCTCACTGAGCCATGCTGTCCATACACTTCGAATCCCTTTTGCACCGATTAGATCGAGCAGTTTTTTCCAAACGCGTTTTGCCTTTTCTTCATCGGTCACAACGGTTTTTGTTTCAGTAAACAGGAGTGGAACGGTTATACCTTCTTTGCGAATGTGCAGCTTTTTCCATCTGTATTCGTAGCTTTCAAAAACCACGGTCAGCATCCCTTCAAAACTTCCGTCGTAGAGCAACCAGATCATCCGAAAAGCGAAGTTTGGGTTCCCCATAAATCGCTGAATTTGGAGTTTCCGGACGACAAAACAAGGTGGCGCAGCGTTTCCGGCATGTATTCTTTGGTTTCAAGTGCCCGGTCCTTGCAGACAATGAAGTAACGGGCACGATTTAGAGAAATTCCCAGTTTGCGGAGATTTTCCCAGCCGAGTGATTTGAATCTGCGTGCAGCGATGATCTTTTGGGCGGACCTGACTCCAATTCCAGGAACGCGCAGGATCATTTCATAATCGGCTTTGTTGATATCCAATGGGAAAAGATGGAGGTTTCGCAAGGCCCATCCGAATTTCGGATCAATATCCAGGTCGAGATAGGAGTGGCCGGAATCTAAAATTTCATGAGCTCCGAATCCATAGAAACGCATCAGCCAGTCGGCCTGGTACAGCCGATTTTCCCTCAACAGCGGGACTTGCGTCGATAGAGAAGGAAGCCGGTTATCGGCCAGTACAGGAACGTATCCCGAATAATAAACGCGTTTTAACTGAAACCCCCGGTAAAACCGGTCAGCTGTCTGTATAATCTCATGATCAGATTCGTCTGTAGCTCCCACAATGACTTGTGTACTTTGTCCGGCAGGAGCAAATTTTGGGGTACTCAGCATGAGTTTTCGGGTGTCGTCAAGAGCCGTAATGGTATTCGAGATGAATCCCATCGGTTTCTCCATGGATGTGAATGTTTTATCCGGTGCCAGTAGTTTCAGTCCACGCTCTGTAGGAAGTTCGATATTCACGCTTAGTCGATCTGCATACAGTCCGGCCTCTCGCATTAATTCGTCACTTGCCCCGGGAATGGTTTTCAAATGGATGTAGCCGTTAAACCGGTGTTCTGTTCGTAGTTTTTTTGCTACCCGAACCAAACGTTCCATGGTTGTGTCGGCATCTTTGAAAATTCCTGAACTGAGGAATAATCCTTCGATGTAATTCCGGCGGTAAAACCCAATAGTCAGATCAACAACTTCCTGGACGGTAAAAGCAGCGCGTTTTATATCATTGCTCTTGCGTGATACACAATAAGCGCAATCGAAAATGCAGTGGTTTGTCAGCAGGATTTTCAACAAGGAAACACAGCGCCCGTCTTCGGTATAAGTATGACAAATACCGGAAGCGGAAGCATTTCCAAGACCTTTCCCGGTATTTTTTCGGTCACTTCCGCTGGAGGAACAGGAAACGTCGTATTTGGCAGAATCTGCCAGGATATTGAGCTTTTCTTGGAGTCGTTCTTGCATAAAGCAAAAATAGTTAAGATTATTTTTTAATCAATTTTTGATTAAAAAATATTTTATTAAAATCACGACTGACGATATCGAAGAGACTTATAATCAGTGAACACAACACTTCAAATAATAAATTTGCCGTATTTCAGTTTATGTTTTACCTTTTGAAAAATTTTGAAACCATGAAACTATCTGCATCTTTACTACAGGCAATTACACTCGGAGTCTCCGTAACAGCAGTTGCTGCTTCCACGACTTCCTGTGAGAAACAAGACATCAAAAAAAACACGACTGAGCGTGCAACAGGGTCAGATGATTCTCACCCGTCAAATTGCGAACCCTGCCCGGCATGCGGAATGGGGTAATAGTACAATTTAATGTGTTTTTTCCATGAAGCTTCCTGCTAATCTGCTCCAGGCAATATCCATTGGTGTTGCCATAAGCACTTTGACTTCATCTTGTCAGCAAAATGAGGTGAATTCCGGTTTGACCAAAAAAGAGAAAAAGGAAAAAGCCCGACAGGAGAAGGAAAATTCATCGGCTTATAAAAACTGCCCGGCTTGCGGGATGGGATGAACCGGTCTTCCAAAATTTATTCCGCAATTTCCTGCAACCTGGATAATTCCCTTTTGCAGGCTTCACTTACTTTATTTTCAGCGGAAAAAGTAGAAGCCATTGAATGGTCTTTTGATACCTTGTATAAGGTCCGTGATATTCCCGGTTGGTTCATTGAATTGCTTCAGGCATTCGGAAACGAAGGGCGGCTCATCGGTCATGGAGTTTATTTTTCATTGTTCTCGGGGAAATGGACTCTTGAACAGCAACGCTGGCTGGATCATCTTCGCAAAATTGCAACAAATTTCAGGTTCGATCACATTACGGAGCATTTTGGTTTCATGACCGGTGAAGACTTCCACAAAGGTGCACCGATCTCAGTTCCTTATAATGCTGAGACTCTGGCGATCGGAATTGATCGTTTACAGCGCATCCGAGACGCATGTTCCTGCCCGGTTGGATTGGAAAACCTGGCTTTTTCCTATTCCATCGAAGAAGTGAGACAGCATGGAGAGTTCCTGGAAAAATTGGTTGAACCGATCAACGGATTCATCATTCTGGATCTGCACAACCTGTATTGTCAGCTGCATAATTTCGCGCTTGATTTTGAATCGCTCATTCGGGTTTATCCGCTGGATCGCGTGCGCGAGATTCACATTTCCGGTGGAAGCTGGGAGTCATCGGGAGTGAAACCAGGACGCAGCATTCGCCGTGATACCCATGATGATGCAGTACCGGAACAGGTATTCGACTTATTGAAAAAAGCCTTGCCTTTGTGTCCGAACCTGAAATTTGTAGTGTTGGAACAACTGGGAACGGCGCTTCACACGGTAGAAAGCCAACACTGCTTTCAACAGGATTTCGACAAGATGCGGGCAATTGTGAATGCATTTAATGCAGAAAATAGGCTTGTTTTAATGAACAATTTCCTGCCCTTAGAATTTCTTCCGCTACAAGAAACCGTTCCTGAGTCACTAACACTTCACGGCCAGCAATTGGAGTTGTCTTCCATACTGGAGCGTGCAAAAGATACGCAGGAAGCGTTTCAGTTACTCCAAAATTCTTCATTGGCAAATTCGGAATGGAAAACTGAAAGTTGGTCGCCCTATATGCTGGAAACTGCAATGCGTATTGCTCAAAAATGGAAGATTGGGTGGTAAAATTGCCCTATTAGGTTGATCAATGGCGTTTTTTTCTGCGGTACCAATTGACCCAAAGAGTAAAGATCATCAATCCCAAAAAGACGAGGCTAAAGTATTTGTTATTATTCAAAATAAGAAACAAAAGAGCTGAGACCCCAGTCAGGCAGGCAGACAAAACCAGGTATGCTGGATTATGTCTAAGTCGAAGAATTATTATTCCGGTCAGTGAAGGAATTAAGGAAATGATAAAAGCTGTCTGCTCGGTCATATATGAGTTTGAAGATCATAAAGAAAATCAAAAAGGAGACAATTTTCATTATCTCCTTTTAGAATGTGTGGTGTTTATAGGTTATTGTTTCACAAAACGTTCTCGATGCATGGTTCCTTCTTTCGTAGTAATTTCCAGGATGTAAGCTCCCTGGTCAAGTTTGCCCACTGAAATACCCATCTCATTCATCGTACGCTGATTCGCTTTTTGAGAAAGTACCCGATTTCCTTTCAGGTCGTAAATAACTACGTCCTGTATTGTCTCCTCCTCATCCAGTGTTACGTTCAACAGATCATTAGCAGGATTCGGTGACAATGTCGGAGCGGGATAGCTCGCTGCAAGCGTTGGAGAAATACTCTGACACAAAATGATTTCCTGTATTGGTCGGGCAGGGTTATTTGACGGATAAGCCGCTGTATACATAGGAAGCGGGTTAAAGTTGCCCGATCCGACAATAATCGGATTGGTTGTTACAGTTGTAACCGGTACCAGTTTTTCACATTTAGATGCTTTAAGCAGTGAAGATACATTCAAATCGAAACCACCGTTGACCGTGTTTTGATTTACAAGGTAAGTGCGGTCGGAATGACGGTTGTAAACAATCATATCGGGAGTATTGATAAACACGGAATTCCCGTTTTCCTCGTAATAGCTTGGTGATAAAGGCGAATTATTCCCTGATTGATACACTTTAGCTGCCAGGAAGGCCAGGTTGTCTCTCATAGAGATTTGGAAAGGAGTCAGCTGTTGAGGCAATGCTCCGAAGGGTGCACTTAGGTATCCTCCGACCACAATCGTGTTGTTTTTGGATTGCTGCAAACGGAAACCATTCTGGTCCACCCCACCTCCGATAGGGTATGGTGTCATCTGATGACGTGTCCATGGTGTTAAGAAAATGCCCGTAAACGGATCACAGATTGCTATCTGGAATTGATGAATGACACTATTGTTTGCCAATAAGTAAACAACACCCAAAGGTGCATTGTACATCACTGAAGATCCTGCAAAACGTGAATTCGTATTGTCGACAATATTGGAAAAAGTAACGTTTCCGGCATAATCCGTTCCTACGGTAATCAGGTTTTGTTCTCCTGAACCGGGTGCATTACAGGATCCCGAAATAAAGTAACCGGATCCGGGTACTTCCGTGATGTTTTCCAGCATATCATAATCCCAAATACTGGCAGCTGGAAGGTCCATTTCAATCGGAGGATAAAGGATCGTATTGAAATTGTTGAGATCCACCCCGAGTACGAACCCGTATTTCGGTATCGTAGCGTAATTGCTCGATGTAACTGTACCCAGGATTTCCGTACCGACAACTGTTACCTGTGCGGTTGATTCCGAACAAATAATCTGGTGAGGGACCATAGAATTCCCGTTGAACGTGTATTCCAGGGAACTTTGTACGGGAGCTCCGGTCGGGAGGTCCACTTCTGCAATAATCATTTTGTAGGGTGTACCACTGGCAAGCGAAGACGTCATTCCGGTAAGAATAATCGTGTTTGTGGCTTCCCGAATGGTAAAATCCATTAAAAAAACGGAATCAGGATAATCGACATAATAGGTGTTCAATGGAGCTCCCGCAATGGAGCTGATTTTGAAAGTAGGAGTTAGCAAACCGGTTGCCGGATTGGTTTCTGTAAAACCGCTGACCACAAAGTTCTTGTAAGTTTCTACCGATAAGTTCGGATGGTCCCAGCTTCCGTTTGTGACTTCCAGGATTCGCTGTGAGTTGGCAAAATTGGGCGCAAGAAGAAGCGCCACTGCAAATAGTGTTGTTCTCATATAAAGTGAATAATAGTTAATGTTAGTAAGTTAATTCATTCTGCGGCCTAAGTCAAATCGGAAAACGTTAAATGTGGTTTTCCGACAAGATAAAGCACAAAAGAGCCGAGGATAGTTATATTCCTAAATTTTATGTGATAAAAAGTTGCAAATTATAACTAAGGTCATTGCAGTTTTCCCCTGATTTTCAATTTGTCCGGGTTTCTGACGAATAAGAGTTTGGTAATTTCCCCTTCGGTCATTTCTACATATTGCATCGAATCCAGCTGCTCGGTAGTGCGATTGAAAAGAAGGGCTGCCGGGCGTCCGTTCACNNACCACTTTTTCCAGTCCGAAAAGTGCTTTGAGAGCCGCGGCACGTTTACCACCGCCATCGCTGTAAAGCTCGATGTCATTCCGAAGCAGCTGGTTGAGTTCCGAGCGGTCCTGACCATGAAGTGCTGTTAAAAATGCGATGGTAAATGCGCGTTGTTTTTCAGGGTCTACCTGGAGCGGCTTGCTTCGTCCCAGTTTTTCATGGGCGCGGTGAAGCAGCTGTCTGCAATTTTCGGCAGAAAGCCCTGTAATGGCGGCTATGGAAGTGTATTCTTCGGAGAAGCTTTCACGCAAAATAAAAACAGTTCGTTCGTTGGGATTCAGGCGTTCCAATAAAAAAAGCATGCCGTATTCAAGTGTCGGAACAGGTTCCGGCTCCAGGGTGATATAGGGTTCCGGAAGCCACATTCCAACATAATTTTCCCGGATCTTTCGGAGTTCCTTCAGCCGATTGATACTTTGGTTCACGGCAATTCGTGCCAGGTAAGCTTTAGCATCAAAAACTTCTGAAGCTGACATCCATTTTTCAAAAACGTCCTGTACAACATCTTCGGCTTCCTCAACCATTCCAAGCATGTTATAGGAAATACTGAAAAGGTAGGGGCGAAGTGAGAATATTTCGGGTGTTAATTCCATACAATTAAAACTAGTAAAAATCTGCCAACCGGATTAGTTGTGATCGGTTTAGTGAGCTCGTTTTTTCGCAATATCGCACAGCATATCCGAATGGATGTTCAGCCCGATATTCCCTATGTTGTAATAAAACTCGGAAGAAACGATCCATACGATCTCGCAGATCTCGCGTTCACTGTAATGTTTTGCCAGTTGATCGAAAAGTTCTTTTTCCATTTTGCGGTCCTTAGCAAGCATAGTCACAAAGTCAAGCATCACACGTTCTTTATCTGAGAACAGTAGACTGGATTTATAATCGATCAATGCATCGAATTTTTTTTGGTTCATGAATGACACGATGGTTTTTGCACGCCCGATATCCATGCAGAATTCGCAAACATTGATGTGAGCAACCTGTTCGCGTATAAGCATAACGGTTTCTTCCGACAGCTGCAGTTTTCGGTCCAGTTTCGCAATTTTCCCAGAGAAACTTCCAAAAGCTACGGGCATGCGCACGGCTGAAACTTTTAAAGGTGTAATGACCTTGCCGAAGCGTTTGCGGGTCATAAAGTAGATGAGTTTCCAAAGAAGGCTTTTTGGCTTCTCGATCGGTAATAAAAAAGGAGTATCCATAATCGTTTTTTATACCAAAGACCGGGATGAGGTTGTTTTGTGACAAAAAGGATGAAATTTCTTAAAAATTTGTTTCCATTTCATAATTTCCGGACATAAAAAAGGCCACTCTTTTCAGAATGGCCCTTCATTTTTTAAGTTGTTACAGACTGTTCAGATACGCTGTCAGTGCTGCCAAAGTAGTCGGCATCATGACAGGTATATTTGTTGTCATGCTTGGAGTAACAATAGTTGTAGCACTTCCGTAGAAGAGCTGGCCGTTATAGCTTGTAATAGCCACATAGGTTACCGTGTATCCGATCGGAAGATTCGCACCCGGATTGGCAAACCACCATCTTGGCGAAGCATTGTACATGTCAAGGCTGAAAATAATTTTCTGTCCCTGCGGATTACAAGGTTCCAATACTACATATACCTGCGTGTTCGATTGATTGAAAGCAGCAGTTGCCGAAATGGTAACCCTGTGATTTGTGAACTGCACTCCCGGACAATCGTTGAACATGTCGATGTTGTATCTGCCATTACGGTCCCAGTTGAAGTTATAGGATTGTCCGCCTGGTCCTGGTGTAACAGGGGTTGGTATTCTCACCCACACATTGTCACGCGGCTGGTTGACAGATGGGACGCCTCTCCAGAGTGTCATTTGCGGATTAAAATCCGACGTAGCTACGTTCACCACAACACCACCGTCAAGCGCTTCGAGTGCTTCTCCCTGGTCGTTGAACATTTCGATGTTCATCGACCCTGCATTCACGATTCCGCCGCCAAAGCCTTGCCCCGCGCCAAAAGCACTTTGGGTCGGAAGGCCACCGAGCCCATTATCTGCAAGCTCATCTGCAACAAACATACGGATAGTTACCTGTCCTGTTTCAAGACTTCCATCGGGGCGTGTCAGAACCGACCCGGCAATAGAAACTGTAACATTCCCGTTAGAACTGACAAGCTCACCACCATCCAGCGCATTAAACTGGGTAGTTGAGGTGTTTTGTGCTACATAACTTCTAAAAAGTTTACTGATTGGATCATCCGCTTTTTCAGTTTCGGCAGCGGATACCGGTTTTTTTGTCATCGAGGAAAGCTTTTTGTCTTTCTCGCAGGCCACAAACGTCATTCCGACGAACAGTGCGGCCACTGCTAGTTGTGTTAACTTCATGAATAATGGTTTTAAATTTGGTGTAAATTAGAAGGTTGGAAATGGCGGAACAAGTAAAACTGAGATATTCACAGGTTAATTGGTTTTAACATGAAAATATAACAATTCTAACGTTTTGGATTTTATTTTAACTGATTTTACAGTTAGAACTATTGATTTAATTTGTTAAAATATCAAGAAACATACTACATTTGAACCCGAAAATTCTACAGATATCCAAAAACTGATTTTTTCTTCAAAAGAATATTTAGCATGAGGGAATTAATGACTAAGAAGATCAGTTTTTCTTTTTAGAGAGAATCCACACTCAATTCTCACACTCACTCTGTAAAAAAGCTGGATGATAAAGAAACGGATCAGAGTGAGCAACAGTGTGAGAGAAGAGGGCAA
>DJFP01000172.1:2583-9737 GCA_002432565.1 Flavobacteriales bacterium UBA5869 | reverse complement strand
TGTATCGCCTCATATTCCGTTACTCCTTTTCGTTTGCGCTTTTCGAAGAACGAGTTCCCGTAAATTTGACGACGCATTTTTTCAGTATCCGATTTCGGATCGATAATGACCATATTAGGGATTTCGATCGAATACTCAGCGATCAACGATTCGATAACTCTTCTTTTTCCCAATAGGATCGGGAAACAAATTCCTTCCTCACAAGTCGTTTGTGCCGCTTTCAGGATTTTCACATTATCAGCCTCGGCAAAAACAACTCGTTTCGGATTGTTCTGTGCTTTGGTAGTGATTTGTCGAACCAGTTTATTGTCTAATCCCAAGCGTTTTTTCAGGATCATTTCATACTCCTGCCAATCAGTAATCGGATTCTGAGCAATCCCTGATTCCATAGCAGCACGTGCAACAGCAGGTGCAACATGATAAATCAAACGCGGGTCCAGTGGTTTCGGAATTATTTGTTCTCTTCCGAAGGAAATATGTTTTTCACCGTATGCTTCAATAACTTCTTCCGGGATCGTTTCCTTAGCCAGGTTTGCAATTGCTTTAACGGCGGCTAATTTCATTTCTTCATTGATCCCTGTTGCTCTTACATCCAAAGCACCTCTGAAAATGAAGGGGAAGCCAAGAACATTGTTTACCTGGTTAGGATGGTCTGATCGGCCGGTTGCCATAATGATATCATCACGTGTTGCCATTGCATCCTTGTAGGATATTTCCGGGTCCGGATTTGCCAATGCAAACACGATTGGGTTTTTTGCCATCGAAGCCACCATTTCTTTTGAAACGATGTTTCCTTTTGACAGTCCTATAAATACATCTGCTCCCTTAAAAGATTCCAATAAAGTAGCATCTTTTTTGTGAGGAGCAAATTGTTGTTTCATTTCATCCAGGTCCGTTCTTCCGGCGTGGATCAATCCTTTACTGTCGAACATAAAGATATTGTTCACAGAAGCTCCTAAAGCCATGTACAATTTCGCACAGGAAATTGCTGCGGCTCCGGCACCTGAAATAACGATCTTTACCTTCCCGATTTTCTTTTTGGCTAATTCCAAAGCGTTTAATAGTGCAGCGGCAGAAATAATTGCTGTTCCGTGCTGGTCATCGTGCATCAATGGAATATCCAGTTCTTCTTTTAATCGGCGTTCTATTTCAAAAGCTTCAGGAGCTTTAATATCTTCCAGGTTGATTCCCCCGAATGTCGGAGCAATTGCCTTGACTGTTTGAATAAATAATTCAGGATCTTTCGCGTCGATTTCAATATCAAACACATCGATATCAGCGAAAATTTTGAAAAGCAACCCCTTTCCCTCCATAACCGGTTTGGAAGCCAGCGGGCCGATATCACCCAACCCTAGTACAGCTGTTCCGTTTGAAATTACCGCAACCAGGTTTGCCTTACTGGTATATTTATAAACATCTGCAGGGTTTTCCGCAATCTTTAAGCAAGGCTCGGCAACTCCCGGAGAGTATGCCAAAGACAGATCCCTTTGAGAAGCATAAGGTTTGGTAGGAATAACCTCAATTTTTCCGGGTCTGCCGGAAGCATGATAATCCAGCGCATCTTGTTTACGAACTTTTGGCATATAAAATAAGATTGTAAAGGGCGATAAAGTTAATAAATCTTAATACAAGAGCACTAAAAAGTTGGGATAAAAAGAAACCCCGACATTTATCGTCGGGGTTCCATCAATGATATTTAATCGTGAATTACTTCACCATCAATTTTTGAGTGTAAGAACCTGTCTCATTAGCAACTGAAATCATGTAGTTTCCTGCTACCAATCCAGCAACCGGAACTTCAACTGCAGTAGCACCTGCACCCGTAACAACTTTAGAAGCAACTGTACGTCCAGCCAAATCAATGATTGAAACTGTGTATTCTCCACCTTGTCCTTCAAACTTCACGTTTACAAAGTCAGAAGCCGGGTTAGGGAATACTTCCATATTGATTGTTGATGCCTCAGCCAATCCTAAAGTAGCCAAAGAGATTTGTTTTGCGTTCACTACTTCACCTGTGTTTTGATCGATCAAAACAGCAACTGCATGCATGTTAGCACGGTTACTTGTTCCAGGAACTGTGTAGTTAAATGTGTAGCTTGCTACTTGTCCGTCAGTGATTGCAGCAGGAACCGAACCAGCCTGACCCATGTATCCGCCCAACAAAGCTCTACCTACGTGATCATACTCCATATCAGCTGCAGGCACCGGATCCGGAGCAGTCTGCCAGTTGTGACCAGCACCATTCAATGGGTTAGCTCCACCACTGTAATAGTTTACCTGGTTATAACCTGATCCTGTTCCAGTTACATTATCTTCAGTGATAATTACTCCCAAACGGTAGTTAGAAGCAGCAAATACAGTGCGGAAAGTTGCATTAACTGTAACAGTAACGGAGTTCCCTGAACCACCTGTTTGAATTCCCAATCCAGCCGGAGAAATCAAATCAATACGCTCATCGTAGAAATTTTCAAAGTCCTGAGTAGAAACATCTACACCTAAAAGTGCTCTGTCTACATTTGCTCCAGGGAATGCAGAAATACCAGCAGCATCGTCATAAGCAGTAACTGTCATCGGGTCACCATTGTGAACTGCTACACCTGCAAATGTATTCGGGTAAGTGTCTGTCATGTGCTCCATTGCAACAGCACCTCTTGGACACCATCCACACCATGTTCCTGTTCCTTCTTCGATCAATACCACTTTCGGAGAGTTCGCACTTACCGTGTTGATTTTGTTACTTGAAGTGTTATCAGTTGCATCTGAGTTTCCGTTAACTGCAGTGATAGTGATGTTCAAATCCTCTTCAACAACAGTAGCATAGTTTACAGCAGTTGGGTGGTTCACCGTTGCTGTAGCTCCCGGAGCAATGTTTGTAGTGATAACGCTACTGTGAGCTGTTCCGTCATTCCAATCAATAGTTAATGACGTGATTGCATTTGCTCCGTCATTTTTAACCTGCATTGACAAAGTATTGTTTGTGTTTGTCAAAGAGTAACGGTTCAAACTGGAAGAAAGAAGCATTGCATCATCATTCATTGGTTTACGAACCACGAAATTATCCACAAACAATAAGAACTTATCGTTAGAGTTATTCTGGATTGCGATGTAAATGTTTGAACCCATGTATGCATCCAAAGAGAAAGACTGAGTAGTGTACGTGTTCGGAGCAGCAGCAACCGTAAGAACAGCTGGGTTCGTGAAGTCAGCTACTGTATTTCCTGTTGTAGAAACATATACTTTATATCCGTCAAGGAACTGAGCATCCGGAGCCATTACATCAAACTGGCACATAAATCCTGTTGAGTTAGGAACCGCAATTGAAGGAGAAACCACCCAGTCATTAGATACTCCAGCAGGAGTATACCAGGAAGTTGATACCAAATGATTCCCTGATGATGTTGCGCTGTTTGCACGAACTACCCATGCGTTAGTTCCCATGTAACTTACGTTTGAAGCCGGTGTCAACCCGTCTACGTTGTATTGTGCCCAACCAGCAGGCAAAGTTGTTCCCGCATCAAAATTTTCAGACAGTACTACTTGTGAGAAAGCAGAACCTACTGAAAAAAGTGCCGAGAAAGCAAGTAAACTTTTTTTCATAATCTTAACGTTTTAGAATTCCAAATCTAACATTAAGACAATAACTTAACAACTATTTAACCACCTAAGCTTGATTCAATTAACTTTGACTATTGGAAAGCTAAATGAAGGATATGAAAAATAACCTTGTTATTCTATCGGGAGCGGGGATTAGTGCGGAAAGTGGTATCAAGACTTTTCGGGATATTGATGGACTGTGGGAAAATTATTCCATTGAAGAAGTTGCAACGCCGCAAGCATGGAAAAATAACCCGGATCTGGTGCAGAAATTTTATAATGAAAGACGGCTCAATGTTATAAGCGCAAAACCAAACGATGCGCATCATTATTTCAGTCGGTTGCAAGATCTTTTTAATGTACAGGTGATTACTCAGAATATTGACGACCTGCATGAGCGTGCAGGAAACACCCATGTTCTTCACCTGCATGGCAACATTCGTTATGCAAAAAGCTCCGGTCCTGATAAAGAGAAGAAATATTACCCCATTGAAGGTCACGAACTCAAAATGACAGACCTTTGTGACGACGGTTATATTTTAAGGCCTCATGTTGTTTGGTTTGGCGAGGAAGTTCCTCTTCTTTCAGCTGCGGCCGAAATAATAGAAAAGGCCGATATCCTGATTGTAGTAGGAACCTCACTAAGTGTTTACCCGGCTGCCGGACTCATCCACTACACTAAGCCGGGCTGCCGGAAAATTTTGATTGATCCGAAATCCGACCTGATCCCGGTGGAAAGTCAATTCCAAAAGATAAATAAAAGCGCTGTTGAGGCGGTGGAGGAATTGAAAGAACTATTGTTCTGAAACAGAAAAGGGGCAGCCTACTTTTGAGACAACCCCTTTTAATTTTTACTTCAGCCGGAAATTATCTTGCCGCATCGTTCATTGCCTGGCCACCAAAATTTACTGTTGGACCAAGCGTTGGGGGTGACGTTGTTAGTGACACTGTCCGTTTCTGTGTAACATATACATTGCTGGTATTATTTACCGGATCATATCCATGAATAGTATAATTTCCCGGTTCATAAATATAAATGGGAGAAATAAAATTTCGGACAACTAAAAACGATCCAGCAGGTGATCCACTCAAAGAATAATAGGTAGGTATATTAGTTGGAACCGAAGAATAACTTGCCGGGTTAGCTAGATTAAGAGTATATATTTTACAAGTGGTACTACCAACAGCAACACCACTCTTTAAATACATCTTATTTGGAGTAATACCGGCCTGATTACTTGTAACGGTAAAATCCATTCCATCAAATTTCACTCCCGGAAATGATTTTACAAACGTGGCATTCCCTGAAACAATATCGATTCGGGCTATAATGGATTCTTGTGTTGATGAATTGTAGAAAATACCATACATCAATTGGGTATGATATTCTATAAGTGATAGTCTCCATCCGCTGCTTGCAGGAGCAAAAGAAGCATTTACAATAAGCGTGGAGCCTATTATGTAATTACTTGCACTATTCAAAGACGCAAAAAACAGTGCGTGTTCAGACGATCTGCTTCTTGAAAGGATAATTGATGGATCGTAATAATTTGCCCTATCTACAGCCAAACCACTAAATACTATTCCGCCAATATCGACCGGAAGTCCCAGGAATTGATTAGGATTATAAATTTCTCTTGATAATGTACCAGTGGAATTATAAACTCCATCCCTCATAGAACTTGCTTCATATGGCATAACTCCTAAAGCATCATCCCCATCCGGAAGAAATGCAATTCGTGGCCTTATTGCATTTGGGACCAATACCAATGTAGATGGCTGAGTGTTTTTGACCTCTTTTTCGGAAACGTTATCAAAATGTTTTTGAAAAGAATTATTTTCATTCTTTTCACAGGAAATTAAGGAAATCGTAGAGATGATTACGAAATTTAGTGATTTTTTCATCGTGTTTTAAAATTAGATCTGGAACAAAGAACTCAATTAAAAGCTAAAAACCAACCTTAAAAATTCGATTATAATTTCAAAACAAGTCCCAATAAAAAAGGAGTCCGATTTCGAACTCCTTTCCATATATTTTATTAAATCTTAATGTTTAATAACGATGCGTTTCGTTTGGATCAAACTTCCTTTGTTGGAAACGTGTACCAAATAAACTCCATTCTTGAAATTGCTTACATCCACTTTGTTAATTGGAGCTCCTGATTCAGCCAAAACCACTTTTCCAAGTACGTCAACCATTTTCAATTCAACAGACCCTTCAACACCTGTAGCATTTACAGTCAAAACGCTTGAAACCGGGTTCGGGTAAATGGAAACTCCCACTTCCTCCTGCTTTTGATCACCAACTGCTAAAACAGAAGTTAGGGTTACATCAACAGAATCTACGCGGGTAGACTGACCTTCAATTAAGTAAAAACGGTATTTTTCAGTTCCGGAAGCAGTTACCTGATCTGTGTAAGCAACCAGATTTGCTGTTTCATTTGGCGCGACAGTTAAACTGTAAGCATTCGGGCTTGTCCATGGATTCGTACTCATTAATTGGGTGGTATAACACATTCCGTTTTGATCTCCTGCAATTCCCCAACATAAATAGTCGGACCATGTTGCTTCATCATCCAATCTATAACGTTCAACTTTCCAGGTTTTCGTAGAGGCGCTTGTATTTTTAAAATTAAGCGTTACATGGTGTAGGCCGCTGGTTGATGCATAATAGGTATATTCCTGCCCATTCAGGTTGTTTCCAACACCAGCCTGAGTACCTGTATCCCATAGTTTAATCTCAACCTGCCCGAAACTAGTAGAGCAAGCAACTAAAACAACAGTAACTAAAGAGTATATTTTTTTCATAATCGCATTTTCAGTTTCAACAAATATATAAACGTTCTATTTCTGAAACAATAGGTTACATTTACAGTTCAATTCGTAAGATTACAATTTTTTACCAGAAAAAACAACCTCCTACCTCCTTATATTCGTTAATTTTTGATTTAAGTGCGCTTTTTCGGAATTAAACGGTTTGATTTTGATGAAAATAAGAATTATTAGGATTACAATTTTTCACCGCGACTTAACATTTTTTAGGAATACAAGAGTATCGGATAACACATGTTTAAAATTGTGTTAAGGAAAAGGTATCTTTGGATTTCGGCACAGAACTTGAACTGTCCCTTGCTAAAATTTAAAACTATGAAAAAAATTACGTTCTTATTTCTGGGACTTATTGTTTCTACCTTATCTATGGCCCAAGACCATGAACCATTAGTAGTTAAACAACTTCCTTCTGTTAAATTAGTTGACATGAATGGTAAAGCAGTAAACACTGCTGAATTGGGTTTTAAAGGCCCTGTAGTTATTTCATTTTGGGCTACCTGGTGTTCTCCGTGCAAACGCGAATTAAACACCATTCATGAGCTTTATCCTGATTGGCAGGAAGAAACAGGTATGAACCTTGTTGCCGTAACCATTGATGATGAAAAAACAAAGATGCAAGTTCCGGTATACGTAGACGGAAAAGGATGGGATTACCTGGTTTTAATGGATCCTAACGGAGATTTTAAACGTGCAATGGGTGTAAACAATGTTCCTCATACCTTTTTAGT
>DJFP01000172.1:0-2537 GCA_002432565.1 Flavobacteriales bacterium UBA5869 | reverse complement strand
GCATTGTCCGGATCGCTCACCGCATTCGGACAATCTAATATATTAGGGGGCATTACGGGAAATATGGAAGCAACTTTCCAATACCTGAATGCTGATCCGCTGATCGGAGCGCTCCAACCTGTAGAACGCGGACTACTCAACTCCTACATGAATGTGTTCTATTCGGGCTCACATTTTAAAGCAGGAGGTCGTTTCGAATCTTATTTACCGCGTATTAACGGATATCCGAACCGTTTTGACGGAACAGGGCTCGGAATGCGCTATGTTGGATGGTCTAACGATTATATCGATATTACTTTAGGTAATTTCTATGAGCAATTTGGTTCGGGAACTATTTTCAGGGCTTATGAAGACCGGAACCTCGGGTATGATAATGCCATGGATGGTGCCCGTGTAATCTTACGCCCTTATAAAGGAATACAGCTAAAAGCAGTTTACGGGAATCAGCGCTATTCCTTCCAGGGAGGAAGAGTAGATAAATCAGCNNGATTCAAGTGGTTTGGACGTGACTATCGGCGGAGCCTTCATGAGCAAGTACCAAAAAGATGACAACGAAACCTACATCCTTCCGGAAAATGTGGCGGCCTATAGTGGTCGAATCGGATTGCGGTATAAGAAATTCACTTTGAACGGGGAATATACTTATAAGGAAAATGATCCGAGTGATGACAACGGTTACATTTACAATCCGGGACATGCCGCTTTGATTAATCTGGGCTATTCCCGAAAAGGATTGGGGATCTCACTTTCAGCCAAGTCTGTAGACAATATGAGCTATCGTTCGGACCGCACCAAGGGGTTGGCGGATTTGTTTATCAATTACCTGCCCGCTATGAACAAAACGCATACTTACAACCTGGTGGCGACGCTTTATCCCTATGCTACTCAGCCTTTGGGTGAAATTGCTTACCAGGCAGAAGTGCTTTATACGATTCCGAAAGGAAAAGGTGGCGGGAAGTACGGAATTCCAATCAATATTAATTATTCTGCAGCATTTCAACCTTTACGTCATACACGCGGGTTTGCAATGCCCGGAGATTCTTCCCGCATAACCTACAGGGGAAATCCGTTCGATATGACTGACAGCTTGCTTTGGCAGGATATTAACGTAAACGTTACTTACAAATTCAACAAAAGCTTTTACCTGATCGGTTCTTATTTCAATATCGCGATTAATAATGATGTTTCAAAAGTAACCGAAACTGCACATGGAATCATAAACGCTCACATTGCTGTTTTGGAAGCAGGTTGGAAAATCAATAAGAAACACAATTTGAGAGCAGAGTTACAGGCTTTATTCACTACGAATAAAAAGATGGCCGGCTTCAATTACCAGACGGATAAGGACAAAGGGGATTGGGTAACACTCGTTTTGGAATATACAATCTCTCCAAACTGGTTCCTTGGTTTTATGGACCAGTATAACTATGGTAATTCAAACAAGGATTTGAGAGTTCATTACGCAATCGGATCTTTCGGTTGGATAAAAGACGCAACCCGCGTAACTTTGAATTATGGTCGTCAGCGTGCCGGTCTGTTCTGCGTAGGTGGTGTATGCCGTTTCGTCCCTGCGTCCAACGGTTTGACGGTTTCATTAACACAAAGTTTCTAATTAATACATTTAGAACATGAAGAAGTTTATCCTATTATCAGCAATTTTGACCACCGGGCTTGTTTCCTGTGACAAGGTAAAAAATGCTTATCCTTCGAAAGCTGTAGGAGATTCCACATTGGATTGGTCCCTGTACCCGGATGGTGATTCGGCATATTATGTTTCTCAAGGTCTTTGGCCTACATTTCCGGAAAACACCAATACATTTACCAATGTATTGATTGAAGATTTCACCGGGCACCGTTGTTTTAACTGTCCGAATGCGGCAAACACTATACACACATTGGAGGATCAAAACCCGGGACGAGTTTTTGGAGTGGGGGTTCATACAAGTCCATTTGGAATGTCCAATTTCCAACTGGAAGAGCTTCCTGATTATCCGGCAGTTCTTTACAATGATCTGGCTTTTGAAATAGGAATTCATTTTGGTTCCAAACCTGGAACAGGTTTTCTCGGAAATCCGAACGGAACAGTCAATCGTCAGTTAAACGGTACGGACAACACGAGCGCACCAGCAACCTGGAATTCGAAAACTGCGGTTGAATTGAACAAGCCACTTCGTGTAAATATTCAGTCTCACACGAATTATTTTGCAAGTACCAGAGGTAGTTTCCTGCATGTAGAAGTTGACAAGGTAGACAATAACCTTACCAATGACCTTGCAGTTGTAGTTTATGTTTGTGAAGATTCCCTTGTTGCACCGCAGCTTATGCCCGACTTAACCCGGAACGCAACTTATGTGCACAGAGATATTATGCGAGATTGTATCGACGGAAGGGCTTTCGGACGCGTTTTGGAAGCCTCCGACCTTGGATCAAACGGGAAGTATTATGTCAATTACACGTACAAGCTCCCTGATCAATATGATGTCGATAACATGCATTATTTGATCTATGTATACGATAAAGTGACGGAAGAAATTTAC
>DJFP01000255.1:6765-7924 GCA_002432565.1 Flavobacteriales bacterium UBA5869 | reverse complement strand
TATTTGCTTTATGGACTAATCCTTCTTGCAGGTTTCCTAATGGTCAGAAAGCGGCTTTTTTTCAACCCCGGTACTTTCGCATTTATTATCTTAATCGGCATTTTTACAGCTCTTATAGCTGAACACCTGCTCTTTGACTCGCTCTATCCCATAAACCGTTCTTCGCTTTATTTGTATCCGGTTATTCTCCTTGCTTTCCTGATGAATATCGAGCCTCTAAAATTCAAAGCTATCCGCATCCTGGTAATTGTATCTTCAGTCTCGTTTATCCTGGTGAATATCCCCTTTTACAATTTTAAAACGACCATGACGTGGTCGGAAGACCAGGATCTAAAAGCAGCCATGCTTTCGATCAGAGATGACATTCAGGATACATCTATACATATTGCGGAGTGTACCTGGCTCTATGAGCCTGTTATCAATTATTATCGCCTGGAATACGAGGTTCCGATCCAGCAGGTTTTCAGAGAAGACATTAAATTCGAAGGGGAATATATTTTGTTCCAAACAGTTCTCGTTCAAATCAAAGATTACTCCATTTTAAAGGATTACTCCCGAAATAGCAGTTTATTAGTTTATAAACGAAAGCTTAGCGCAGTAAATTAACATGCCCCACGATCTGGTGTCTTTCACCCGTCAGGATTTCACCGTATTCGATTTTCCAGGTATAAACTCCGTCAGGCGAAGGCATACCCGCATAAGTACCATCCCACATTTGTGCTAACGCATCTCCCGAGTAAATAAGTTCTCCCCAACGGTTGAAGATTTCCAGGCGGAAATCCTTGATATTAACACCCAGTGCGAAAAAGGTTTCGTTCGTGCCATTGTTGTCCGGTGTAAAAGTATTCGGAACATAGATGATCGCATTGTAGAAAATATGTACTACATCCGAAGCTGAACAACCATTGATATCATAAATCGTAACGGTAAATGTCATCGGCTTGTCCGGCGTTGTAACCGGACTCTGACAAACATTACAGGATAAGTATTCGGCAGGACTCCAAACATAACTTACCGCAGTCGATGAAACCGCATTTAACTGGACCTCTTCTCCAAAAATGGCATACACATCCGGGTTTGTCTGAACGAACGGTGATGGGAACAAATTAACGCGCACATCGGCTGAATCTTTACATCCGTATTCATCTGTTCCAACAAC
>DJFP01000255.1:0-6718 GCA_002432565.1 Flavobacteriales bacterium UBA5869 | reverse complement strand
TCTCCCGGACAGATCGTCGTATCATTTCCGGCAAGAATCGTTGCGACATTTACCAGGACAAAAATACTATCTTGTGCAGCCCCGCATGCATTTAAAAAATCACAGTAATAATACCTGCTGGTTTGTGTACTGATGGTCACTTGTGGACCTGTAACAGGAGTAATATCCGTTTGCGGTGACCAATCATAGGCAGTAGCACCCGAAACCGTCACTGTTCCGGAAGATCCCAAACAGAAGACGAGGGAATCCTGCATGACCGGTTGAGGCATGATCGTATCGACATGAATGTGAACCGTTGCGGTTAATTGACAACCATCCGGAGTTGTTCCGGATGCAGTATATGTAATGGATTGCAAAGGTGTTGAAGTCGGCGTTAAACTGGAAGGATCATCCAAATAAGTCGCCGGACTCCANNTCATTGGAAATATCCAGTGCTCCGTTCAACACACTGACTTGTGCATATACCGTATCAATTCCGCAACTATCCGAAACAATGCAAAAAATGGAAATGTCCTGGTTCGTAGTTACCATTGGGTTCGATATGTTCGGATTATTAAAGTACTGAACCGGTTCCCAGTGGTAAACCGTTCCTCCGAAAGCTTCCACTTGAACCGGAACATTTACACAAGTCTGGACGGTAGGATTTATGATTCCTCCGTTAAAATCACCGATATTGACAATAAACTGGACCGTATCTGGTGCATAGCACTGAGTTGTATCGCGAACAATCAAAGTAACCGTATATTGGCCCGGTCCGCTGTAAATATGTGATGGATTTACCTGGTTAGAAGTTTGTCCGTCACCGAAATTCCATTCAAATTGGTTTCCATTGGCACTGTTATTATTGAAAACAACCGGGTCAGGTAAACAAACCAGGGGGTCAGGTGCTGCTACAACCGCTTCAATCGTACTCAGTTCGAATTTAAAAGCTGCCAGGTTGCAATTGGAACTTAGGTTTTGCGGTCCGATTACTCCCGGAGTAGTTGTAAATCCGAAAGGGTTTCCGGTACAGGCCCCACAAACCGCATGATAAATATTTCCGTTCTTATCGAAACGGCTCGTACCTCCGTCTACATGATTGAATGAAGAACTGGCGCCACCGATGTATGTAGCATACTTCAATGTTGCGGCATTTTCGCTTAAAACAGCAATCCAGAAATTACTCCCGTTTGTGGTCGGTTGAAATGCATCCGCGCTCACCGGGAAATTGTTCGAAGAGCTGGTCGTTGCCTGGCTATTCGAGGAATTTACGTTTCCTCCCCATCCCGACAAGTAAATATCTTTACAATTCGATATCAAAAATGCGGTTGGGGAAATCTCTATATTACCGGAACCGGCACCAATGGTTGTAACCCAAAGCTGCGTGGCCAGGGTAGGATTAAATTTCATAATAAACTGTCCTGAATTCACATTCCCGTAACAGCCCGCAGAAATAGTCCAGTTGCCTGCTGTCTGCCCCAAAACATATACGTCGTCATCGTCGTCAACCTGCACGAAATAACTTTGATCGTAATCCCCCGTTCCGATGTAACTGCCGGTCATTACTGCTCCTGTCAATGCATTAAAACGGGTCACAAAACCATCTCTTCCCGAATTATAACTTGCATCCCATCCTCCCGAGCCTAAATTAAGGTTCGTAGAACTGGTCCCGCCGGTAACATACAGGCTTCCGTTTCCGGAAAGTGCAATCCCATTTCCTGTTTCATCCACAGATCCTCCGTAATAGGTCGACCAGACAACTGTTGCAAGGTTCTTGGTCATTTTCACTACAACGGCATCCTGTGCACCGCTGAGTGATGCCTGACTTGGAATAACCGTTGGGAAATCCGCGGACTGAGTAACACTGGAGAAATAAACAAAATTCTGATCCACAATGATCTCGCCTCTGAAATTATCTCCGTAATTGTACTGAAGTGCCCCGAAGCTGATCCCGTCATTCCCGGTTCCTCCCAAATAAGTAGAAGCCATAAGGGAAGTTCCCGTTGGATTTAATTCCAGTACATAAATGTCCGAGCCGTTGAATTTCAGGTTGTCCGGACTTACAGTTACCCCGCCATTGAAATTAGACTGGTAACACAATGCCGATGTTGGAAAATTGGCAGAAGAGGTCACACCAAGTAAGTACATATTTCCCTGATCATCTGAAACAATAGAATGCGGGGTTTCATTGCCGGCACCTCCGATATAGGTTGAAAAAATAAAAGCCGTTCCTAAACTGTTGAATTTGGATATTCCAATATCAAATCCCTTGCTTAAAGGGCTGATTGCCGGTGCTCCATCAGTAGGAGTACCGCCGTTAAATGTCTCACTCACAACTCCGGTTGTTACCGGGTATCCGTCTCCAAAAACAATTCCGCCCGCATACATATTTCCATTTGGATCGGGTGCAGCTGTGAACCCCCAATTATCTCCAAGTGAACCGGTAAAGGAGGAAAATGTAAGCGATGGATCTATGACGATCGTATCCGAATCGGTATAAACTCCGTTCAACGCAAAAGAAAAAACCCCATCCTGCAACCGGTAACTCACTTTTAAAGGTACTTTCCTCCCCTGTTTTAACTTCCAGGCAGTTGGTTTTCCTTCTATGAAATATCCCAAGCCATGTTCCACTCTCAATTCTCCGGAAGGAAGCAGACTGGTTTCTTTTGCGCCGTCGTATTTCCATTGAATATTGCTGAAATTTCCGCCTGGCAAGATGATCCAGGAATATTTGGCTTGTTCTCCCTCTGTTGAGATCAATAGATCAATTTCCGGATATTTGTCGGCATATCTGACTTCCCGTACATCATGAATCTCTGATTTCCAATTGGCTTTATCAGATCCCAGGAAGTAATTGCGGTAATAACTCTGTTTTTTGGATTCAATAATTGAAGCCGATTTTTTCGCATTCAAAAAGTGGGATTTCACACAATATCCCTTCATTTCTTCATCCTGGTGCTCAGCATCGTGATTGTGGCCGTTAAACTGATAAAAAAAGTAAGTAAATCCGGTTTGTTCCAGGTACATGTTCCCTCCCTGGAGCCCAATCAGATAATCAATTCTTGAGTCCCACTGACCGCGGTTGGGGCGCATGGTCACAGACGATTCCTGCGCCATAACGGCACACGAAATCAGGAGCAGGAACACCAACATCAGTCTGGACATATATCTAATTTACAAAAAAGCTTACACCTAAGTTAAAAGAAGCTAAAACTGCAAGTAATCAGCCTTCTAAACAATAAGACTAAGATATCAATAAAAAGTTGTTTTTTGGTTGAACATTTCTTACCTGAATCGATTTAGAATCCGTAACTTTGCACCTCATTTTTGATGCCCATGAGCGATGCAATTAAACATGAATGCGGGATCGCACTCATTCGATTAAAAAAGCCACTACAGTACTATGTTGATAAATACGGAACGGCTTTTTATGGTTTAAACAAGCTTCATCTTTTAATGGAAAAGCAGCACAACCGCGGACAAGACGGTGCCGGAGTTGCGAACATTAAATTGGACATGGAACCCGGGGAGCGATATATTTCACGCTACAGAAGCATCGATCCGAAACCCATACAGGATATTTTTGACCATATCAACAAGCGCTTTTACGAAATCGGGGAAGAAAACCCGGACCTGCTGAAAGATGTTGACTACTTAAAGAAAAATGCAGGGTTCACAGGAGAATTGTTCCTGGGACATTTGAGATACGGAACCTTTGGTAGGAATTCAATTGAGAGCTGTCATCCGTTCTTACGTCAAAATAACTGGATTACCAGAAACCTGGTTGTAGCAGGAAACTTTAACCTGACAAACGTAGACGAACTATTCGATGTGTTATTGGAAATCGGACAGCATCCGAAGGAAAAATCGGATACGGTAACCGTATTGGAAAAAATCGGTCACTTCCTGGATGTTGCTAATGATGAACTATTTCAAAAATACCAGGCAGAAGGTCATAACAGCCAGGAGATTTACAAAAAGATCGCTGAAACGATTGATATCCCTCAAATCCTGAAACATTCTTCCGAAGTTTGGGACGGTGGATATGCAATGGCCGGATTATTTGGTCATGGAGATGCATTCGTACTGAGAGATCCGAACGGTATCAGGCCGGCATTTTATTTCGAAGATGAAGAAGTTTGTGTGGTAGCATCGGAAAGACCCGTTATACAGACAGCTTTCAATCTAAAATACAACGATATCAAAGAACTAACTCCGGGACATGCTTTGATTATCAGGAAAAACGGTACTGTTTCCGAAGTGGAGATCAACGCACCGAAAGCTCCTGCAAAATGTTCTTTCGAGCGTATTTATTTCTCCCGCGGAAATGATTATGATATTTACTCCGAGCGCAAGAATTTAGGGCGCTTCGTAGTTCCGAATGTATTGAAGACTATCGATTATGATTTGGATAATTCTGTCTTCTCTTTTATCCCAAATACCGCTGAAAGCAGTTTCTACGGAATGATCAAAGGACTGGAAGATTATCTGAACGAACAGAAATACGAACAGTTATCTGCCATTGAAGGGAAACCCAGCCCGGAACAGTTGAAAGAAATCCTGAACCGCAGGGCCCGCATTGAAAAAATTGCAATCAAAGATGCCAAAGCACGTACATTCATCACACAGGATGATGCCCGTGATGACATGGTTGCACAGGTTTACGATATTACTTATGGATCTGTTGTTCGCGGAAAAGACAACCTGGTGGTTATTGATGACAGTATTGTTAGAGGTACCACGTTAAAACAATCCATTTTGCGCATCCTGGACCGCCTGGACCCGAAACGCATTTTGGTTGTTTCTTCTGCTCCCCAGATCCGATACCCGGACTGTTACGGGATTGACATGGCCAAGATGGGTGATTTCATAGCTTTCGACGCTGCTATTACTTTGTTAAAAGAATCAGGTCGACAACATATCATTGACGAATGTTACCGCAAATCAAAAGAGCAGGAAAAATTACCCAAAGAGCAGATTGTNNTTTACAGCTGAAGAGATCTCTGCTCAAATAGCGAAAATGCTTACTCCTGAAAATATCAAGGCAGAGGTAAATATTGTTTACCAAACGGTAGAAGATCTTCACAGAGCTTGTCCCGGAAATACCGGAGATTGGTATTTTACAGGAAATTACCCGACTCCGGGAGGAAATAAAGTGGTGAACAAGGCATTTATTAACTATATTGAGGGTAAAAACGAACGCGCTTACTAAGAGAAGAAATGCTTAAAAAACCCACAACTGTTTTTGTATACTTGCTGGGTGCCTATGTACTGATCCAGTTCCTTTGGTGGGGCTATCACCTTATTGATCTAACCCGGGCATCGCAGCATACCAATGAACTGATTACCAAGCGTATTGTTATGATCATCGGTGAAGGTTCGGTTTTCTTAGTATTACTGCTTTTCGGATTGTGGAAAATCAAACGTTCCATCAAGAAAGAAATCCAAATGGCGCGCCAGCAGAATAATTTCATGCTGTCTGTTACCCATGAATTAAAAACTCCGCTTGCAGCAACCAAATTATACCTGCAAACTATCCAAAAGCACAAGTTAAGCGAAGAGAAGCAGGTCGAACTGATCCAAAAAGCGCTGGATGAGTCAAGCAGGCTTGAAACATTGGTAGAACAGATCCTGACGGCTTCCCGCCTCGAGCAGCAGGCAATGCCCCGCTTAATGACATCCATCTCTTTGAAGGATTTCCTAACTCATTTAATCAGTATTCAGGAAAAGCGATTCAACAGCGCTATCCGTCTGAATGACTTTGAAGATATCCAATTAGAGACAGACCCCCTGATATTTACCAATATCCTCAATAATCTCATTGAGAACGGCTTCAAATACGGGCATTCTGAAAAAGGCCTGGATTTGACTGTTCACAAAGAGAATGATTACTCTGTTTCGATCGATGTAAGGGATTATGGAAAAGGAATCCCGCTGGAACAACAAGATCTTTTATTTAAAAAATTCAATCGTTTAGAAAACGAGGAAACACGCACCACCAAAGGAACAGGACTTGGTTTGTTTATAGCCAGGGAATGTGCACGTACTTTAGGCGGAAGCCTTCGTCTGATTAAAGTCGACGGACCGGGAGCATGTTTCCAAATACAAATGCCTTATGATGAATAATCAAAAAGTCGGTTTAATAATTTTAGACGGCTGGGGATTGGGCGACCAATCAAAAGCAGATGCCATTTTCAATGCGAAAACTCCTGTAATGGACTCATTGCTTGAGAAATATCCCCATAGTACTTTGACTGCCAGCGGAGAAGCCGTGGGGCTTCCTGACGGACAAATGGGAAATTCCGAAGTGGGTCATTTGAACATTGGTGCCGGGCGCATTGTTTACCAGGAACTGACGCGTATCAACAAATCCATTCGTGAAGGTGAGTTTTTCAAAAACCCGGTATTAACAAGCTGCTTTGAGAAAGCCAAACAGAATGGAAAAAAAGTGCATTTCATAGGTCTTGTTTCTAACGGCGGTGTACACAGTTCTCAGGAACATTTACATGCTTTGCTGGACATGGCAAAAAGCTATGAGCTGACTGATGTCTGGGTGCATGCATTTACAGACGGGCGTGATTGTGACCCGAAAAGCGGACTTGGCTTTATTCAAAAGCTGGAGGATCACATGAAGCTGTCTACCGGAAAAATCGGATCAATTGTAGGCCGTTATTATGCCATGGACCGTGATAATCGCTGGGAACGTGTACAAGTAGCCTACGATGCAATGGTAAAAGGA
>DJFP01000221.1 GCA_002432565.1 Flavobacteriales bacterium UBA5869 | reverse complement strand
ACTGCGTGTAAAAAAAGTCAACCTGTTTAAGAATTTTGGTACGGCGCAATTCAATTACAAAGATTTGGATGTTGAATTTGTTGGTGCCCGAAAAGAATCTTACCAAAGAGATTCCCGGAAACCGATCGTGGAAGACGGAACCCTGAGTGACGACCAAAAAAGACGCGACTTTACAATTAATGCATTGGCACTTGATTTGCGCGAAGAAACTTTTGGAAATCTTATTGATCCGTTCAATGGACTGGCGGATTTGGAAAAGGGAATTCTTCGAACACCACTTGATCCGGACACCACTTATTCCGATGATCCTTTACGGATGATGCGTGCAATACGCTTTGCAACACAATTGGATTTTCAAATCGAGACCAGCAGTTTGAAATCGATCCTGGAAAATGCTTCCCGTTTAGAAATCATTTCAAAAGAACGCATAATGGATGAGCTAAATAAAATCATCCTGGCAAAAAAACCATCAAGAGGATTTGAACTATTGAATTCCACCAAACTATTGCATCAGTTTTTTCCGGAGATGATAGCATTGCATGGAGTGGAAACAAGAGAAGGGAAAAGTCATAAGGACAACTTTTATCATACACTGGAAGTATTAGACAATGTAGCACTGAATTCCGATAATTTGTGGTTAAGGTGGGGGGCAATCCTCCACGATATTGCAAAACCTCCTACAAAACGATTTGATGCACAGGTGGGATGGACCTTTCACGGACATGAAGAACTTGGAGCACGAATGGTTCCTAAGATATTTGCCCGATTAAGACTTCCACTGGACCTGAAAATGAAGTATGTACAAAAGCTCGTTCGACTTCATCTGCGGCCAATTGCACTGGTGAAAAGCAATGTAACGGATTCAGCCGTGAGGCGTTTACTTTTCGAGGCAGGCGACGATATTGACGATCTGATGACCTTGTGCAATGCAGATATTACTTCCAAAAATGAATTCAAAGTCAAGAAATACAAGAAAAACTTTGAATTGGTTGTTGAAAAGTTGAAAGCCGTGGAAGAAAAAGACCATGTTAGGAACTTCCAGCCTCCAATTTCAGGTGAACTGATCATGTCAACCTTTAATATCGGACCATGTGGGGAAATCGGAACTATTAAAACCCGCATAAAAGAAGCTATCCTGGAAGGAGAAATTCCAAACGACTTCGAAACGGCAAAAAAATTGATGCTTCAAATCGGAGAAGAAATCGGGTTGAAAGTTCAAAAGGATCAAAAAGGTTCAAAAGTTTAAATACTTTTTTTGAACTCTTTGAACATTTGAACCCTTTGAACAGTGAAACATCACTCAATCTTTTCAATTAACATTATCTTTGTACAAAAACAACTGCATGGGTGCGCTAAAATTCCGCGTGTTATTAGATTCTGAAAAAGATCAGGAAATATTCAGAGACATTGTCATCAACGAAGATGAGAACTTTGAATCATTCTATCGGGCTATATTGAATTCTTTCAACTTTGAAGGCAAAGAAATGGGTTCATTCTTTATGTCAAACGACGAATGGGACAAAGGTCATGAAATCAGTTTGATGGACATGAGCTATTCTGATGAAGATACGGAGATCACAAGCGTGATGTCGGAAGCTAAGCTGAGTAATTTTATGGAAGCACCNNACCGAAGAAACACCGGATAAACCACAAGTAGCACTAGCCGTGGGAACTGCTCCGCCTGAAGATTCAAAGATGATCCAGGACGACGCTTTTTTTGGAGAAGAAGAAGACGAAGATTTCGATGATTTTGACGAAGATTTCGGCGATGGCTACGACGAAGACGACTTGTCAGATTACGAAGAATACGAATATTAACAAGACTAAATAGACATAAGACCAAAGACGAAAGACAGATTCACTGTCCATGGTCTTGAGTCTGCTGTCTTGAGTCTTATAGTCTAAAAAGATGAACGAAAAAAAATACGGTGATCCGATTGGAGCAGCCATCAAAGAATACGCAGATAAAAGACGTCCGGAAGATATTATCGTTTCCTCCGACATCTGTGAAGACGATATCATTCCTTTGGAAGTGCTTTTCAGAAAATACGATGAAATGCCTCCGATCGAGCAAAAAGCTCTTTCCCTGGCAAGAGGGCATGTACTGGATGTTGGTGCAGGAGCAGGAATTCATGCTACTTATCTCCAGGATCTTGGATTCAAGGTCGACTGTATCGATATTTCAGAAGGAGCCGTTGAATATTTGAAAAGTAACGACCTGAATGCAGAACGCATCAATTTCTTTTCATTGAAAGATCGAAAATACGATACAATCCTTATGTTGATGAACGGAATCGGGATTGCGGGAAAATTATCCAACCTGGAAAGAACATTAGAGCATGCAAAATCTCTTTTGAATCCGGGAGGAAAGATCTTATGTGACTCTTCAGATATTCATTCTTTGTATGAAGATGAGGACGGGGCATTGTGGGTAGACCTGAATACGGAATACTACGGAAATTTCCGCTTTCAGATGAAATACAAAAAGCAAAAAGGCCCTTGGTTCGACTGGTTATACGTGGATTTTGACAATTTATTCCAGGCGGCTAAAAAGGTCGGTTTGAAAGCAAGCCGTGTCCTGGAAGAAGACGATCATTACCTGGCTGAAATAACACTGGATAAGTAAGATGCGTTTTTTGACCTGGATCTTCTTACTCCTTTCGGGTTTTGTTTTCGGACAGAACAATTCGTTATTGTACCAGGTGAAAGGGAAAGACAAAAAGGTGTCATACCTGTTTGGAACGATCCATATGATCCCGGATTCGCTCTATTATTTTCCCGGAAAACTGGACAAAATTATCGCCAAATCGGACGAAGTTATTTTGGAAATCGCAAATCTTTCGGATCAAAGAAAAATGATGCAATTAATGGTTCTTGATTCTGGTTCCTGTTTCGATATTTTCACTCCCCAGCAAAAAGATTCAGTCATTAATTGGGGAGCAGAATTATCCGGGATTACTCCTGCCCAATTTGAAAAGGGATTCGAAAAAGTAAAACCTTTCACCCTGCTTCAGCTGAGTTTCCAAAAAATGATAACCGGAAAAGTCCGCATGGTTGACATGGAAATTGAGTCTAAGGCCAAAAGTGATAAAATACCTGTGAGCGGATTGGAAACAGTGGAATACCAGATTTCCATTTTCGATAAAATCCCTCCAAAAGAAATGGCCGAATTCATTATGAAAACTGTAAGAGATCCGGAAGAAGGTGAAAAGACTTTCAGGGAAATGGCCTTATTTTATTATCAGCAGGACTTAGAAAGCCTGGCCAGACTTATCCTGGAAAGTGATGAGTTCGGTAGTTCTGCTGAGGAACTTCTCGACAAAAGAAATCATAACTGGATCCCAAAAATGGAAGAACTGATGAAAACCAAATCGTGCTTTTTTGCAGTTGGTGCAGGACATTTAGGCGGACCAAACGGAGTAATCGAATTACTGCGCCAAAAAGGATATGAAGTAACTCCCGTTCGATATTAATATGCGTAATCTGTTATTTATACTATTGACAGGCTCTTTCGTTTTGAGCTGTAACACCTATTCGGAAGAAGAGAAAACGGGCTTCGTTTCAAAAGCGGAAGCATATGCTAAAAAACACCACTGGAAGTATGAAGTCCTGGATGGAGGTTTAGTTATAGAAGTTCTCGAAAAAGGAACCGGAACCGAAAAGATCCAGCGAGGAAGTGAACTGGAACTTTCCTACAAAGGAACACTCACAAATGGTCGTAAATTTGACCAGACAGAACCCGGGAAACCACTTAAATCCAATTTAAAAGGATTGATCGGCGGATTTCAATTAGGTCTTTTGGGTCATGTTGCCGGGACGAAATTACGCATGGTTGTTCCGCCCCATTTGGGTTATGGAGACGATGCTTTGGATAAAATCCCTGCGAATTCAACGCTTATTTTTGAGATTTCGGTTGAAAAGGTCTTCTGAATTCAAAGAATTCATAACGTAAACTCACGAGCCCGCTTCTACTGTAATTATAGCTCGTTTTTCCCGGGGTGAATTGAAAAGCAATCCCATGATTCATTTCAAATCCCAACCTGACTCTTTTAAAGAATTGATTTTTCTTTGACAAGGCAAAACTGATGTCCAAAGGCACGGATATCAATAATCCCTTCGCCATTTTTGCAGTGTAATCCGCGGTTTGTGTTTCATTCAGATCTGGCGCAGGAACCGGCGCTTGATAATTGTTCTCATTCACACCTTCTATATAATAATTATCCCTGATCTGGGATTGAACCACCGTAGGTTTTGCAAACAGGAAATACACATCCAAACCGGTCTCAAACTGGAAGATCCGATCCGGTCTCAATGCAAAACGCTCTCCGATTCCGATCATGGTCGATTTGACGTGGTAATACTTTTGGATATCCTGCCTCCTGTTTCCGATTACATAATAAGGACTTCCCGTTTGGCTGGAGTTTAAAGTGTCAATAACGGTTTTGTTTTCGTGAAACCAATAACCGGAAGTCTGTGCTTCTGGTCCGAATCCGAAATGAATGGCAGTTGATAATCTGAACTTCTTACCGGCCCATTTTTTAGTGTTATTCACGAAAGAAAATGAGAACAAAGTATAATCATCATCTGTTTTCCTACTGAGATAATCTGCACCATTCGCATTTACCCCGAACGAGTCCGGAACCTGGAATCCGGGTGTTAACTGATCCCAGCCTTTATCTGAAAAAGCAATTTTATTGGGATTAACAACACCTATCCCGGCTTTGAAAACATAGGAAATGGTTTTCGTTTTCAGAGAATCTTGTTTTTGAGAAAAGCTAACTCCTGTGATTACCAGGAATAAAAAAGGGATAAAGGTCTTCATCAGTTGGTTTTAATACCCCAAAATTAGCAATTAAACCTTTATCCCTTCTTCGGTTTATCAAAAAGCAAAGCGGAAATTCATTCCTCCGGTCATATTGAAATTCGTGGTGATCAATCCTCCCGTAAAAACAGTTGCGAGTCCGGGATTCAGCTCTGCTCCTATCCGCATGCGGCTTGCCACCGGACTTTTCCGTGATAATTTGAAGCTCATTTCCAATGGCACCCGCATAATCACACCCGGAATAAGTTTATTTGAGAAAGTTTCCCCCCGTGCTTCATTCAATACAGGCTGCGGATAACCAAATCCAGGACCGTTTTCGGCTATTCCTTCTACCTGATAAGAATCCAGGTAAGAAGCTCTGGTTTCACTAAGGATACTCATCATGCATAGCAGATCAAATCCTGTTTCAAACTGGAACAATCTGGCAGGATTCGTTGCAATGTGCTGTCCAATTCCAAACACAATACTTCTGGACGTATACCTTTTTGCGATTGTCTGGTTCCTGTTTCCATATACATAATATTCCTGTCCGTTCTGACTGGATGTCAGCGTATCTATAATTTGTCGGTTCTCATGATACCAGCGTTTTTCAGCGCGTAGTTCAGGACCATACCCCAGATGGAAAGTCGTTGTAGCCAGAAATTTACGTCCGGGTTGTTTCGCTGCGCCGTTGATCAATGAAAATGAAAACATATAATACTGATTAGCAGAAGTCGAATAATTATTGTCGTTGATATCCACCCCATTGAATGAGGTTGTCAACGAATCCGGAATATCAAAGCCCGGAGTCATTTTATCCCACTGAGATCGCGTGAAATCAAATTCAACACTGTTTGCCATTCCATGGGTCATCTTTACAATAAAACGGGGATTTTTGGTGTTCAACGAATCTTTTTGCTGGGAAAAACCGATTCCTGTGATCAATACCGATAATAGAGCTATGCAGGTTTTCATAAAATTAAATTTTAATGACTGATTAACAGCCCAATCACCGATTTATTGTGCTTGGACATCAAAAACCTCAATCGAAATGGTCCGGCCAAAAACTTATGTGATAATCATCTGCTGATTAATTATAGTACCAAGGGCGCAGTCACTTGTAAAGCAAATCAGCGTGACCTGCGGAATTTGCTTGTCCCAAAAAGAACTGTGCCGAAGGCGCAGACTCAATCATTATGATTCTTTGCGTTCCCCTTCTCTTTGCGGTAAATAAAAACAAGGCTGTGCCAAAGGCGCAGACATTTAAGCTCCAAGTGGAAAAAGCTGGATTTCGAAACATAAAATCACTCAAAACATTGTTAAAACGAAAAGAAACCGCTATTTTTGAATCGCATTTTAAAAACGAAATCTAATTTCTCAAACATGAGTGTTCTAGTTAATAAAAACTCTAAAGTAATTGTACAAGGATTCACAGGAAGTGAAGGTACTTTCCATGCAGGTCAAATGATTGATTATGGAACAAACGTTGTAGGTGGTGTGACTCCTGGGAAAGGTGGCTCCACTCACCTGGACCGTCCTGTTTTCAATACAGTTGCTGACGCAGTAGCTAAAACTGGTGCTGATGTTTCTATTATTTTCGTTCCGCCTGCATTTGCAGCTGATGCTATTATGGAAGCAGCAAATGGAGGTATCAAAGTAATCGTTTGTATTACGGAAGGTATTCCTGTAAATGACATGGTGAAAGCAAAAGAATACCTGAAAGGAACGGGAGCTCGTTTGATCGGTCCAAACTGTCCGGGGGTTATTACTGCTGATGAGGCGAAAGTGGGTATCATGCCAGGATTCGTTTTCAAAAAAGGAAAAATCGGTATTGTTTCCAAATCAGGAACTTTGACATACGAAGCAGCTGACCAGGTTGCAAAAGCAGGTTTGGGAATTACAACTGCAATCGGTATCGGTGGAGACCCGATTATCGGGACAACAACAAAAGAAGCCGTAGAATTATTAATGAATGACCCGGAAACCGAAGGTATCGTTATGATCGGTGAAATCGGTGGTAGCCTGGAAGCAATCGCTGCCCGCTGGATCAAAGAAAACGGTACAAAACCGGTAGTTGGATTTATCGCTGGTGAAACAGCACCGAAAGGACGTACAATGGGTCACGCAGGTGCAATCGTTGGTGGTGATGACGATACTGCAGAAGCTAAAAAACGTATCATGCGTGAGTGTGGAATCCACGTAGTTGATTCTCCTGCTCACATTGGTTCGAAAATGGCAGAAATTTTAGGAGTTACAGCGTAATCGCTCTAATTAATACTACAGGGTCCTCTCGGCTTAGCCGGGGGGATTTTTTATTTTACAAAAGTCTGACGTAATTTCGCAATTGTGTCAAAGAAACCATCCGATTGATTACCTTCAGGTTATCATTCGAACAAACAAGCCATTATGGACAAACAACGCAAATTCAAACAATACGAATCACAAGACCCCGGACTCGGAACAGCGTACCAAAAATCAGTCAAAAGAATTCTGAACGAAGACGGTTCCTACAATATCAAACGGATTGGAACCATCCGCATGCTCAAAGATTTCTACAAATATTTAGTCGACCTGAATGCCTGGAAATTCGGATTTTTCCTCGTAGGAAGTTTCCTGGTTGCAAACCTTTTCTTCGCGGGGATCTATTGCCTGATCGGAACGGAACATTTACACGGCATCAATCCGAACCAGAATGAATTTGTTGCCGCATACTATTTCAGTGCTCAAACATTCACAACCGTTGGATACGGGGCCATTGCCCCTGTTGGCAATCTGACTTCCTTTGTTGCAGCTATGGAAGCCTTTGTCGGATTAATTGCTTTTGCCATCGCAACCGGTTTGATCTATGGCCGTTTTTCGAGACCATCCACTAAAATTGCTTTTTCGCACAATGTGATTATTACCCCGCACAAAGATCAAATGGCCCTAATGTTCAAAATTGTCAATCAGCGAAACAGCGTACTTCTAAACACAAAAGTTCACGTCAACCTGTCATTGGTAGATGAAGATTCGGAATCGGCAATCCTAAAAAGGCAATATTACACCATTCCCTTAGAAGTCGATTTCGTGCGCTACTTTCCACTTACCTGGACACTTGTACACGTAATTAATGAGGATTCTCCTCTATATAACCTTACGTTAACCGAAATCAAGGGAAAATTAGCCGAACTCCTCATCATTATTGAAGCTTTTGATGAAACCTATTCGCAAACAGTGATTCGCAAATATTCCTACGCCGAGCACCAATGGGCTACAGGTGTAAAATTCAAAAAGAACTTCAGCGCAGACGATACCGGAACAATCATTCTAAACATCAATGAAATCAGTGACCTGGAAGTCCTATCGTAATTCCGAATTCCTAATGCCGAATTTCGATTTTTTTTTAAAATCTTTCAAAAACAAATCGTTTATTGTTCAACAACAGATCAAGATTCGTAATTCGTAATTCACAATTAGTAATTAACTTTGAAGTATGACACAATACAGTTCTACCTTGTACCCGGTTATGGAACATTTCTACACTTTACAGGGTGAAGGAAAATACACGGGCACATCTGCATATTTTATTCGATTGGGAGGATGTGATGTCGGCTGTGTGTGGTGTGACGTGAAAGAATCCTGGGACGCGGACATTCATCCCAAGATGAGCGTAGAAGAACTAATAAACATTGTTTCCCAATATCCCGGAGAATTGGTCGTTATAACCGGTGGAGAGCCTGCCATGTATGATTTAACAATTTTAGTAGATGCGCTCCACACTATTGGTAAATACGTAGCCATCGAAACATCAGGAACCAGCGATTTGGCTGGAGATGTAGATTGGTATACCTTCTCTCCGAAAAAATTTAAAGCACCGGTAGAAGAAGCATATATGAAAGCTTCCGAACTAAAAATTGTTATCTTTCATAAATCAGATTTGGCATGGGCAGAAGACCATTCTCAAAAAGTGAATGAAAACTGCGTGCTCTACTTACAACCGGAATGGTCAAAAAAGGAACAATTATTGCCAACAATTATTGAGTATGTGAAAAATCATCCGAAATGGAAGATCTCATTGCAAACTCACAAATATTTAGAAATACCTTAAACATGAAAAACGGATTATTGGTTTTATTCCTACTCGCTCTGGCTTCCTGTTCCACAGCACAAATGACCTACTCAACCAAAAACAAAAAGGCCATTGAATTATTTGAGCAAGCCAGAAATGAGCCCGCTAAATCAATAGACCCGAAAACTCATGGCCCGAATTTCGCAGGAGCAATTGTACTTTTGGAAAAAGCCCTGGAAAAAGATCCGAACTTCTGGGAAGCTCATATGGTGGAAGCTGAAATGTATGAAGAATTAAATCAGCCATACAAAGCCATCGAACATTATCGGAAAGCATTAGCTATAAATCCGAATCCTACTTCAGGAGGTGCGGCGTACTTTTACCTGGGAACATTGGAATACAGTGTCGGAGAATATGAAAATGCCATTAAGAACCTGACAACTTTTACACAAGCTAAAGGAGCTCATCCCGACAACGTTGCCCGCGCAAAGCAGGTCATCAACGATTGTAACTTCGCAGTGGAAGCCATGAAGAACCCTACGCAATTCAAGCCTGTAAATTTAGGTCCTGGTGTAAACACTAAAGACCCTGAGTATTTCCCAACCATTACCGTAGATGGGAAAACCTTATTGTTTACACGTCTGATCGACGATAAACGGGTAAGCGGATCCTTTCAAAAGCAGGAAGATTTTTATGTTTCCAATCTGAGTACATTCAATACCTGGGAAATGGCTGTTCCGATGCCGAAAAATATCAATACTGTTAATAATGAAGGGGCTCCGACAATAAGTGCTGACGGGCGAAACCTCATTTTTGTAGCATGCTCCGATGAAAGCGGGACAAACTACGGCGATAACCGAAAAGGAAGAGGAAGCTGCGATCTTTTCTATACAAAAAGACTTGGAAATCAATGGGTGGATCCGGTAAACCTTCCGGGAGCTATCAATACAGGGAATTGGGAATCACAACCATCCTTGTCCGCTGATGGAAAAACACTGTATTTTGTGCGAAAAGTCATGTCGCGAAACGGCAGGCCCGATTCTGATATTTATACTTCCACTTTAAAGGATGATGGAACCTGGGATACTCCTGTTCGTTTGCCCAATACGATCAATACACCTTACATGGAAGAGTCTGTTTTGATCCACCCCGATGGAAAAACCTTGTATTTCTCTTCGCAAGGGCATCCTGGAATGGGAGGTTTGGATATTTTCTTATCCAGATTGAATGATAAAGGAGAATGGAGCAAACCTGAAAATTTAGGATATCCGATCAATACCAGTTCCGATGAAAACTCTTTGCTTGTAAGTGCCGATGGAGAAATCGCATTCTTTGCATCCGACCGTGAAGGAGGATTCGGTGATTTGGATATTTACTACTTCATTATGCCGGAGAAATTCCGTCCGGTGAAAACGCTTTACTTTGATGGTTTGGTTTTCGATGCAATCACCAAAAAACCAATCCCCGGAAAATTCTCTCTGATCAATATCAAAACCGGAGCTGAAGTTATCAAATCAGAAGCCGATCAGGTAAACGGAACATTTACCGTTTCCCTTCCTATCAATGAAGAATACGCATTATCTGTAAGTTATCCGGGCTATACGTTCTTCTCTCAAAACTTTAACATGACGCTTGCAGATAACCAGGAATCATTCCACATGGATGTTCCGATGGTTCCGTTATCCGCCTCAGGTACACCGACAGCACTGAAAAATGTATTCTTTGACCTGGACAAAGCAACGCTGCGTCCTGAATCTTATGTAGAATTGAACAAACTGCGTGATTTACTGAAGGCAAATCCGGCTACAAAAATTGAGATCGGTGGACATACAGATACGCGCGGTGATGCGGCAGCTAACTTAAAACTCTCCGATGCCCGT
The DNA here is from genome assembly GCA_002432565.1 of Flavobacteriales bacterium UBA5869. Classification (GTDB taxonomy): domain Bacteria; phylum Bacteroidota; class Bacteroidia; order Flavobacteriales_D; family Crocinitomicaceae; genus Fluviicola. The sequence goes on along the minus strand of DJFP01000221.1, from coordinate 802 downwards.
GCAAAATCAGTAAAAGATTACCTGATCCAGCAAGGAATTGAAGCTTCCCGATTGTCTTCAAAAGGTTATGGTGAAACCATGCCTATCTTCACAGATGAGGCAATTGCGAAAATGACTAAGGAAAGCGAAAAAGAAAAAGCTCACCAGGAAAACCGTCGAACAGAATACAAGATCGTGAAGTAATGCATTTCATCCGTCTCATAAGACCTGTCAATTTAGTAGTCATAATCCTGACTATGTATGGGATACGAGTGTTTTTTATTCCCTACCTGTCGGAAGATGTCTTATTAAAACGGTCACACCCGAATGAAGTACTTGATTATTTTCTGCTGGTTTTTTCAACAGTTCTAATTGCTGCTGCGGGAAATATTATCAATGATTATTTTGATGTGAAAGCAGACCGCATCAATAAACCCGACAAACTCATAATTGGTAAATACATCAAACCCCGATGGGCCATTGTTTCTCATTGGATATTGAATTTTATCGCATTTTCGATTGCCTGCTATTTAACCTGGGAATACGAAACATTTTGGTATGTATTCATCCATTTATTGAGTATCAATGTTCTTTGGTTTTACTCCATGTATTTCAAACGAAGATTCCTGATCGGGAATTTATTCATTGCAGCTTTAACCGGTTTGGTACCGTTGCTTTGCGGTATCCACTTTTTAGGACTTACCACTCCGTTCCAAAGTGCCAATTTCATGAGTGACTTCAAAGAAGGTGCAAACTGGATATCACAATTGAACCTGAAAATATTCTTTATCGTGGCTCTCGCATTTTTTGCTTCTTGTTTAAA
>DJFP01000277.1:674-9555 GCA_002432565.1 Flavobacteriales bacterium UBA5869 | reverse complement strand
TTGGAGAAATTCGGATGTCTGAAAAACGCTGCCATGCGGTCGTTTGAGCTTGCGCCGTAAAGTGCTCCGGCAAAGCTGTTGGTGCGTTCTGAAATTCTCAGAGGATCCAGGTAATCTTCTTCTTCGATCAGGGATTCGATATCTGTTTTGAGAAGTCGGTTTATTTTTTCGATAACCTGTGTCCTTATTTTGAGGCGGAGTTCCTCCCAATTCTGTCCCTGATTGCTGGGTACATTGATCATTACAAACCAATTTTCTTTACCTTCCGGAGCGTCATTGGGTACAAGTTTGGATGAAATGTGAATGTAGACTGTAGGATCACTGCTTACCGTGTTTTCTTCAAAAATGGATTTGAATTCTTTTTCGTAATCACTGCTGAAAAGAATATTGTGTACATCCAGCTGCGGAAAGGATTTTCCAATCCCCCAATAAAAAATGAGTGCGGAACTGCTTGGTTCCTGCTCCATCGTTTTTTTTGGCGTTTTCTGATCGGGGATTAACTCATTGTAACTTTGTTTGACATCGCAATTGCTGATCACCAGTTCTGCAGTATAAAATCTTTTACCGGTTTCTATTCCGGCTGCTTTTTTTCCTGTGATGCGGATCTTTTCTACACGTTCCTTGAAATGGAATCTTACACCCAATTCTTCTGCCAGTTTCAGGCAGGCTTTCAAAATGTGATGCATTCCTTCTTTTGGGAAATAAGAGCCGATCCCGAATTCCAGGTGTGGGATACTGTTCAAAACGCCGGGAGCTTTGTACGGATTGGAACCATTGTAGGTGGCAAACCGGTCAAAGAGCTGAACCAATTTCGGATGGTTCAAACTTTTCTCATTAACAGCATGCATGGTATCGAACAAATGCAGTTTAGGCATGGAAGAAACTGTTTTCAGGATATCCAAAGAAATATAAGTGTTGAACTTATGCAGTGATTTTTCCAGGAAAGAATGACGGGTCCGCTCGAAAATATAGGAACTGTGATCCAGGTATTCTTTCAACGGAGCAGTGTCGATCTCTAGTTTTTTTGATACTTCTTCCAGTAGTTTTTCCCGATCGGCAGGCGTGTGCAGAACCGTTCCGTCCTCGTAGAAATAATGGCAAAGCATGTCGAGTTGCTGGTAATTGAAATATTCCCGGGGATTTTTTCCTGCAAGCTCAAATAATTCGTCAACCAAATGGGGTAAAGTGAATAGGGAAGGACCAGCATCAAAACGGTAATTCCCTAATTGGATGGTGGTGAGCTTTCCTCCCGGATAGGTATTTGCTTCAAACACTGAGACCTGGTATCCTTTCAGGCTTAAACGGATTGCGCTTGCTATCCCGGCAATTCCGGAACCTATGACAATGGCTTCTTTTCCCATGATCTAAAGGTAATTAATGCATTTCTAAAGGGAATAATATATTGGCTTCCTTTTTTCATACAGATTTAATAGATTTACACAGATACATTCAAAAACGGGTTTATGGGAAGAGCAATTGGAATCGGCGGGATTTTCTTTAAGTTTAAGGACGAAAAAGCCATGATAAACTGGTATAAGGAGGCATTGGGACTCAATCCGAATGATTATGGGGTGTTGTTTTCGTTTAACGGGAATTCCGATCCTCGTGCTTACCTGCAATTGGGCGTTTTCCCGGAGACCAGCGATTATTTCGGAACGGAAAGCCAGCGTGCAATGATCAATTTCCGGGTNNGAAGGAATAGAAAGCCTGCTGGTGCATCTTCAAACAATGGGTACGGTCATCTGCGATAATGTTGAGACTTACGAATACGGTAAATTCGTACACATCCTTGATCCGGAAGGAAACCGTATCGAATTATGGGAACCGGTGGATTCGGGTTTTGAGAAGGAAAGTATCCAGCCAATGCGTTAGTATTCAAAATGTAAAACGGGGTGAGTGTTTCTTAACCCAGGTCAATGAATTTGAGAAAACGACAGGATACTTTTGTGTTTGTATTCAAAATCGAACAAGCACATGAAAGCAGTCTATTGTACAGCATATGGAACACCGGGAGTTTTAAAAATGGTAGAAATCCCCAAACCAATCCCCCGTGCTAATGAACTATTGATCCGGATTCATGCTACTGCGGTTAATTCCGGTGATGTAAGGATTCGCAAAGCCGATCCCTGGGCGGTGAGATTGTTCTTCGGACTTTCGAAACCCCGGAAACCTGTTTTAGGAGGCGTTTTTTCCGGGGAAGTAGTTGAAGTAGGCAGTGCTGTCAGCAAGTACAAAGCAGGTGACGTTGTTTTCGGTTCTACCGGAATGGAATTTGGAGCTTATGCTGAATTCAAAACCCTTGCAGAGGCGGCAACAATCACTTTCAAACCGGAGTCATTGAGTCATTTGGAAGCGGCAATTATTCCTTTCGGCGCCATGACAGCTTTGGATTTTATCCGAAAAGCAAACATCCGGCCCGGTCAAAAAGTGTTGGTTTACGGAGCATCCGGGGCTGTAGGTTCGGCGGCTGTTCAGCTGGCTAAATTTTACGGAGCTGAAGTCACAGCCGTTTGCAGCGGTGCCAATATGGAATTGATGCAAAAGATCGGAGCGGATAAGGTGTTGAATTATCAGCGGGAAGATTTGGCATTAAACAAAGAGCAATACGATGTCATTTATGAAGCGGTAAACCAATTAGGCTTTTCGGAAAGTATCCGGCATCTGAAGAAAGGTGGAATCCTTATTTTGGGAGCAGCTGACTTTTCAAAAATGATCCGGGCGGGTTTCGCAAGAATGGCCGGCAAAAAAGTGATAACAGGTGTGATCAAAGAATCGGCAGAAGGAATGGAGTTCGTGAGAGAACTAATCGACCAGGGAAAATACCAGCCTGTTTTGGACCGGGTATACACTTTGGACCAAATTGCAGAAGCACACGAGTATGTGGATTTGGGGCATAAGAAGGGAAATGTGGGGATAGAAGTAATTACGAATTCCTAATTATGAATTCCGAATTCGTGGGCCTGGGGAATTCTTAAGAATATAGAATGACCTGTTAATTCACTTTTGAACTAATCTTTTTCGGATCCTGCTCAGTGATTCCGGTTTCACACCCACATAACTGGCGATCATGTATTGAGGTACGCGTTGAAATAGTTCTGGCCTTGTGCGCATGAGATTCAGATATCTTTCCTCGGGAGTATCTGTGAAATACGAACCTGAAAGCTCCTGCTGTTCGGCAAATACTTTTTCCATGACTTTGCGGGAAACGGTTTCCAGTTTGGGAAATTTCGCATAGAGTTGTTCTTCCTTCTCCCGGTTCCCTACAACCAGGGTGCATTCATCGACGCATTCCAGGAAATGTTTGGAAGGTGAACTGCTGCTCATGCTCTGCATGGAAATGACCCACTGTTCTTCGGTGAAAAAGTTGTTTGTTTTTTCTTCCCCGTTAACCAGGAAATATTGTCTTACGCAGCCCTGAAGTACAAAATAAGCCTCCATGGATACATCTCCTTCTTTTAATAGAATAGTCCCTTTTGGAAATGTCCTAACCGTAAGTGTAGCCACAATTCCATCGATTTCCTCTTGTGAAAGGGGAAGGATCCTTGAAAAATAAGAGAAAAGCTTTTGTTCCATGAGTTGAATTGGATCACAGTTCTTCCGGTCGCAGGGAGAGCCGGATGAATTGTGTGCAATGTTAACAAAAGTATCCTACTTCCATTAAATTGCAAATCTTTCTTTCTTCATTTCAGCTGTATTCAAGACTTTTAGTGTAATGTATTTTGTTTAACGCTTTGTTTTTCAATTTGTTGCATATTTTCATTAAATGAATACCTAATTTTCTTAGGTAAAAATTTGTATACCTAAAATTCTTATGTATATTTGCCCTATGTATTCATCAGAACTTTTAAAAGGTACGCTTAAAACGATCGTTCTCAATCTGCTCAAGGACAACGGCAGAATGTACGGTTATGAAATTACCCAACGCGTCAAAGATCTCACCGGTGAGAAAATCCAGATTACCGAAGGAGCACTTTATCCGACACTGCATGCGCTTGAGTCACAGGGCGAANNCTCACCGAAAAAGGGCAGTCGACAGCCAAAGAAAAAGTCAACGAATTGGTAGATTTTATGAATACCATGAAGTTTCTGTTGGATTTAGAGCCAAGAACTGGAAATGGTTAGAGTTTCGGACGAGCAAGTTGATTTTATTCTTCAGGAAATTGAAGCGCGTGGGGTTACTATTGAAGATCTGCAGTATAACCTACTGGATCACATGTGCTGTATTATTGAGAATGAAATGTCTGAAACAGACGACTTTGACCAGTTCTTCCAACGGCTCTTGCCTCGATTTTTCAACGACAACTTGCGTGAAATCCAGGAGGAAACAGAATTGTTATTAACCTTCAAACATTTTTACGCCATGAAAAAAACAGTAAATATTTCAGGACTTTTAGCAGCCGTTTTGACCCTGACAGGGTCGGTTTTTAAAGTCATGCACTGGCCGGGAGCCGGGGTCGCCTTTGTATTAGGAATAGCTATCTTCAGCTTCATTTTTCTTCCACTGATGATTGCCCTTAAATTCAGGGATGAAGGAAGCAGAACCGATAAATTAGTCCTGAGTTTCGGATTTTTAGTCGGGATTATCGCTTCCCTGGGTTTTTTATTCAAATTAATGCATTGGCCGGGCGCGAACATGCTCATGCTTTCAGGCCTGGTGTTATTTACCTTTGTGTATGTTCCCATCTATTTCTTCACAAGAGCCAGAAGACCTGAACTGCGTTTCAATTCAACCGTCAATTCGGTTTTGATGATGGCTTGCGGAGGTTTGTTATTCGCCATGTACAATTTGGGATATTCCACGAAAATAGAGGAATCTTCTCAACAAGCTTACCGCTTGCTGAACGAACAAGTTCAGAAGATGGAACGGTCAAAAGTNNGAAGATGAGGCCTACAGCCGTTTGCCGAAAGAAGAAGCTATGTCGCGAGTGCTAAATGCTTCGATGAAAAGTAAATGGGAAAATATTTGCAGGCTTACCGAGGAAGTTAACGGAAAACTGAAAGCGGCTTACCCGGAATATAAGGACCTGGTATTTGATATCACTTCCATTGATTTGCCATCAAACACAACCAAAATAGCATTGCAAAACCTGACATTGATACAGATGCATCTGAACCTGTTGAAATTAATCGCCGCTTAGATCATTTTTTGAGTGAACAAAGCAAGAGAGGGGATTGAAAAATTTCCTCTCTTTGAATGCTGTTTATTTTAAACGCGGACCATATTGAGCAACTTTTTTCCTGTTGCCGGCTTGTTCATAGGAAATGATCATTAAACGCAGGGCATTGGTGTTCAAAGTATCCTTGTTGTAAATTCCTTCAAAAGTCTGTCCTGCTTCTGTGTATTTAGCCGCTGCGCCATAAGTATTTCCCAGGTTTGAAGCCATTTCGGTATCATTCGGATATTTTTGAAGCCCTTTTTTGAATGCTGCTATTGCTTCTTCATACCGTTTTAAATTAAAGAGCGAAATTCCGTATCGTTTATGGTGTCCGGAAGTCGCATTTTTCCAATAGGTAACGCGTTTTAATGTATTGGTCGTTTTTTGATAATCCTTTAAGGCAAAATAAGCATCTCCTAAATTTCCATAAAGAGAAGTGTCTTTCGGGTTCAGTGCAATTGCTTTTTGGGTATAAAGAACAGATTGATCGAACTGGTTTAACCGGTATTCGACAACGCCGAGATTTGTGAAAGAATTCAAATCCAATGAGTCGATAGAAATTGCTTTTTTGAAACTGGAAGCAGCGAGTTGTAATTGATTCCTGTTAGCGGATGAACCTTCGCCGGCAGCATTCATAATCACGACGCCGTAATTGAATTGAACCCGTGCACTATTAGGACTGTTTTCAAGATCTGCCGTGAAAAGAGTCGTATTGGATTCCCAGACCTTATTGCGCTGAATGGTTTGAACAGCGAACAAAATTCCGACTACCAGTGAAGTTAAAACGGCCCCGGATTGCCATTTGGATGTTTGTTCTGCTTTAAACAAGGTAAAAAGAACCAGCATCACAGAAAGAATAATACCCAGTGATGGAGCATAAATTAATCGATTGGCGTAAGTGGTACCGATCAAAGAGAAAATATTGGTAACCAGGGCAATCGATATGAAAAAGAACAGGATCCCAAATCCGATTTCAGGTTTTGACCTGCGTGTTTTTAAGATGACCAGCCCCAAAAGAATTACAGCCGCTAAAGTGGTTATCACAGGAAGCGAAGTAAAGCTCAGGCATGGAAGCTGATTGTAGGAATAATCATAACTCAGATTAAAGGGAGCAACAGTTTCCAGCAGATAACGCCCCAAAATACCGATTCCGGTTGCGTAACGCGAACCATTCTCACAAGCAACGAGTGAATTATCATGATAAGTATATTGAATAGGAGGAGTAGGATCTGAATGAATTACAAGTTGGTGTAAAATCAGCCAAAAACCTGCAATGACAATTAGAGGAACCAGTTTTCTGAAAGCAGAGAAAGCGGTCTCTTTTTTTATCATCCAAAAGTAGAGTCCGAAAATGGGGAGGTACATAATGCCGGCTTCTTTGGATAATAAACAGGCTAAAAATAAGAGAGCCGGTTTAACCAGGTCGATTGGTTTTCCGCTTCTGGCCTTAAGCAAACTTAGAAAAGTGAGCAGGAAGAATAAGAAACAAAGAATCTCATCCCGGCTTTTGATATTTGCCACTACTTCCGTATGACTTGGATGTGCCATAAATATCAGGGTAACAGCGAATGAAACCCAAACCGAATAACCGGGCAGTAATTTGAGTAGGAATTTAAAAAGCAAACCAATTGTCAGTGCGTACAAAAGCACATTTACGAAGTGGTGCAGGGCAGGATTATTCGGAGAAATAGCCCATTCTATTGCGAACATGACCATTGATAAAGGACGATACAATCCGGCATTAGCATCCCAAAAACCTTTCCAGTAGAAGGTGGAAAACAGGTCGGGGATTCCTCCGAAACCTTCCTGTACAAATTTGTTGTTTTCGATTACCGCCAGGTCATCCAATACGAATCCGTGCCCGATGGTAGGGGCAAAAAGTAAAAATGCAGCGATGGAAAGTATCCAAAAAAGTCTTCGCTGTATTACCGGTGAATTATCAATTAACGGAACTGCTGCAGCTGCTTTTTGTGATGACTGCTTACTGGAAGAGGTGTTTTTCTTTGGCATAGCAATGCTAAATTAGACTTATTTGTTGGTTGTTAGCCTGGTTGATTAAAAAAAGAGATCATATAAAAACGGCGGTCAATTTGACCGCCGTTTTAACCAAGTAGTATTTGGTTTTAATTCTTAACGATTCGTTTCAGAACTTTTCCGTTTTCTGTCTCAATGGATAAGAAGTAAACTCCGTCTTCGTAAGAAGCTAAGTTGACCTGTTCTCCGTTAGTGATTTCTCCGGTATAAACTGTTTTTCCCTGAGCATCCGTCATAACCAGTTTTGCCTGGTTGAATGTCATGGAAATAGTCACAAAATTCTCTGTTGGATTAGGGAATACCTGAACAGACGTTGATTCAAATTCCTCTAATCCCACATTGTCAATCACCACACAGTCAGATGTATCCGAACATCCTCCTGAATTGGTAACAATTACGGCATAAGTTCCGTTCGCTGTTACAGCAAATGTTTGACTCGTTGCTCCTGCTATCGGAGTATTTGTCGTACAGTTGATCCACTGATAAGAAGTAGCGGTAGATGCAGTAATAGTTGCATTTCCGTTATCCGTTGCAGTTGCTGTAGGAAGACCGATAATGGTCAAATCCAGGATTAGGATAGAATCACATCCGTTGATATCAACCAAACTGTCATAGTACATTCCGGATGCTGTATAGGTAACACCGTTTGCCGCCCAGGTATAACTTTCACAAGCCTGTGCCGGTTGCAAGGTGGAGAAACCTCCGATTGTCAGGTTCAATGTAATAACTGAATCACAACCTGCAGCATTTGGAATGGTATCCGTGTAAACTCCCGAAACAGTATAAGTCATTCCGTTTTGAGCCCATGTGTAAGTTCCGCAAGCAATCTCAGATGAACTTGAACTCGTAGGAGTGGTGATGGTTAAATCTAAAGTTACGATTGAATCACATCCTCCTGCACTTGGGATAGTATCCACATACATTCCCGAAGCTGTATAAGTCATCCCGTTCTGAGCCCATGTATACGAATTACAGCTGCTTTCAGTAACTGTGTTTGTAATTTCAGTAACAATCGAAAGTGTAAGTGTAACAATCGAGTCACAACCGTTTACAGCCTCGAATGTTTGCGTGTAAGTCCCGCTTGTAGTATGAGTTTGTGTTCCCCAACTATAAGAGTTACAAGCAGATGCTGAGAAACTGCTGGTGATCAATGCAGATTCCGTAATGACAAACGTTTTGGTATCCTGACAGTTGTTATCATCGGTTACAGTAACGGTATAAGTACCTGCCGATAGGCCGGAAGCTGTAGCAGCTGTTCCACCTGATGGCGCCCAGGAATAATCATAAGTTCCAGTTCCACCTGTTGGAGTTACGGTTGCCGATCCGGTAGATGCACCATTGCAAAGGACATCCAACTGCGAACCTGCTGAAGCATCTAACGCTGTTGGTTCTGTAATTACAAAAGACTGAGTAGCTGTACATCCGTTAGCATCGGTAACTGTTGCAGTGTATGAACCGGCAGTCAATCCTGTTGCTGTAGCAGCAGTTCCGCCGGAAGGAGTCCAGGAATAAGTGTATCCCGGAGTTCCGCCAGTTGCAGTTACTGTTGCAGTACCGTTTGCTCCACCGTTACAAGAAACTTCCGTTTGCGAAGCACCCGTTATTGCTAATACAGGTGGTTCAGTAATTGTAAATGAAACGGTCGCTGTACATCCGTTAACATCTGTTGCAGTTACCGAATAAGCACCTGC
>DJFP01000277.1:0-648 GCA_002432565.1 Flavobacteriales bacterium UBA5869 | reverse complement strand
CCAAAGCATGCAACGTTTGTTTGTGCTGCTGCTGTAAATGAAATAGCAGAAGGTTCTGTAATTGTAAATGATTGTGTAGCTGTACAACCGTTTGCATCAGTAACAGTTACAGTATATGTTCCGGCAGTCAACCCAGTAATGGAAGTTGTTCCATCACCAGTTGGTGTTCCGGGACTCCAATCATATGTATACCCAGGAGTACCGCCTGTTGGTGTATTAATTGAAGCAGAGCCATTTGAGCCTGTGTTACAAGCAATATTTGTTTGAGCTGCAGCCGTTGCCGAAATAGCTGTAGGCTGAGTTACCGTCGCGTTCACAGTTCCGGTACAACCATTTGCATCTGTAATTGTCACAGAATATGTTCCGGCTGTAAGTCCTGTTCTGTCTTCGGTGGTTGGTCCGCTGACCCAGTTAAATGTATATGGTCCAACCCCACCGGTAGGAGTCAGGTTGATTGTTCCATTTGAGCCGTTAAAACAAGAAACATCCGTAACTACTGTTGTCCCTGAAACTGCTGCAGTTGGTTGAGTTACTGTTATTCCTGAAACAGTACCTGTACACCCGTTAGCATCTGTAATAGTTACCTCATATGTTCCGGCTGTAAGACTTGTTCTGTCTTCTGTTGTTGGTCCGCTGACCCAGTTAAAG
>DJFP01000047.1 GCA_002432565.1 Flavobacteriales bacterium UBA5869 | reverse complement strand
AAAAAGATGGAATCGTTTGTGCGGCATCCCGCTGCATTTACACCTTGCATTTCAAATGTTTCCTGAGCCTGGATCAGGGTGTTGTAACTTCCTGAAGCTCCTGCATAACCGGTAGAAGGAGTGGTTGTTCTCATATCTGCAGTACCTACATAAGTAAGTGCTGTCAAATCAAAATTTCCCGCTGCTTCTCTTGCGCTGATAGTCTGAGTACCGCTTCCTGCAGTTCCCATAGTTTCCAATAATTGTCCGTTAGCGACAAATCCTGTGAGTGCCAGTACACTCATTGTAAATAGTGATTTTACTACTGTGTTTCTCTTCTTCATAATTGAAAATTTATTAACGTGAATAGATGGTTTCGAAACCACAGCTAAGTTACAACGAGCTGATTTTAAAGGTTTAAAGCGAATAATAACACTGCTTTAAATTTTCAGAGCACTTAAAACCAATATTAAATTTCAATGATTTAACAGAACGGGAAAAATCGATTTAGACCTGTAGAAAATGCTGACAGTATGTTTTACCAGTTTTAAAACACACCGAACTGAAAATTTCTGGACTGATTTTTGATTTATATAAGGTGCTTAAAAAGAACTGTTTGTCTTTTTAGATCTTGTTGTTTTTTTTGTTAAAACAGACCTCCAAACACAGATTTTCAACCTTTTCCTGAAAACAAACACTTGCATAATATGTGTTTTACAATTTGCTTAATCAGCTCAAATACAGAATGCTATTTTAACAAAGTAGTAAGGGCAATGAGGAATTTCTCCAATTCGGATTGTGTTTGGGAATTTACAATTCCCTGCTGGACTTTCCCTTTAATTCCCGAAATTAATAAGGTGGTTTCATTCGTGAAAGTGGCCATTAAGGTCTTCATCAATAGCTGCAGTTCTTCGTGTCCTTTTTCTCCCTGGGCAGAAGCTGTGATTAAACCGCAAGGCTTTTCAGAGAAAACAGTGGTAGAAACACACCATTCGATGGCATTCTTTAAACCGGAAGGAATGCTGAAAACGTATTCGGGAGTGCAGATAACAACTCCGTCTGCTTGTTCGATCAATGCTCTGAAAGCTGTAATTTCCGGCGGTGTATTGTTTACTGATAATTCCGGATCGAAGTGCGGCAGGGATTTCAATTCATTGAAAACGATCCAATTTAGTTCATTTTCAGAGGAAGCCACGAGGAATTCAACCAATTGCCGGTTCGAAGAGTTTTCACTTGCGCTGCCTATAATAGCTAAAATGTTCAATCGTTCCACAGGTTCAAAGGTTCAAAGATAGAATTACTGCTTTTCTTCTTGCTTTTCAAGAATAGCATCTACCTCTTGCAGTTTCTGCTTCGGATAGGGATCACTTGATTTAAAGTTGACAGCACGCTGATAGTATTCTTTTGCCTTCAAAAAATCACGCTGCTGAAAACAATCGTCCGCTTTTTTGATGATTCTTTGATATTGAATCTCCATTTCAACACGTATTTCTTCATTGATCAATTGCATCACTTCCGTGGCCTTATCCTTGCATTCAGAACATTGTTTCGGATATTCCTGACCTAGTTCTATGTAAGTATTAAGCAGCCAGGAGCTCCCGTCATTGGAACGGTTTAAGTTTTTTCCATCCTGGATATCAAACGGGCCAACTGTTTTGTAGTCATTGTAAAGAGAATCGACCAGGAAAACCGAAGATTTCCCGTCAATCATTCTTGCTTCAAGCCTTTGAAAGGTTTCCGTCGGAATAATACGCTGAGAAAAACAGGGTATTGAACCTGCTAAAAAGAGGGTTAAGAGTTGTCCTTTCATACCGATCAATTCCCACTCTCCAATCGTTTTTGGCGCTGCATCGGATTCTCATTGCTCTGTTTTTGCTGGAACAACTGGAAACGTGTTGGTTTGGAAGCAAGAGGGAAGGAGTTGTTGTTCACATCACAATCTGCTGTTTCCAGGAACGGGTCCAGTTGGAATGAAACGGCCGGTTTGTCGAAGATCAGTACTTTGGTAACCGTGATGTCGTCCATCTTCCAGATTTCAGCCGGAATGCGCACTTCTTGTTTGGAACCGTCTTCAAAGGTTGCCTGGATGATCAATGGCGTCACTAAACCACCTTTATTGGTAAAGGACAATTCGTAGAACTGCTTTTTGGATTCCAGTAATCTCTTTTGCTCCGGAGTTAGTTTTGCCTGGAAATCTTCGTATTCTTTCTTATCCAGGCGATCCACCTGGTAGATGTCGCGTTTTGCATAGAAATCGTCAATGGCAGGATCTTTTTCATTCACGGTCTGCTTGATGGATTCTTTGTTGCGGATATCACCTATGAACTGAGGCTTGGATTCGTCTGCTTCTTTATTCGCTGCTTTTTCTACCTCCGGATTGTTCGAATTCAATTCGAAGTGCTTCACATAATCCAGGGAAACGTCTACGTACTCCGTGGAGTAGAACCAACCTCTCCAGAACCAGTCCAGATCCACTCCGGATGCATCTTCCATGGTACGGAACAAGTCTGCAGGTGTCGGATGCTTGAATTTCCAGCGCTCACAATAGGTTTTGAAGGCAAAATCGAACAATTCTCTGCCCATCACGGTTTCACGCAGAATGTTCAATGCCGTAGCCGGTTTTCCGTAAGCGTTATTCCCGAATTGCCAGATAGACTCCGAATTGGTCATGATGGGAGAAATGTGTTTTTGATCACCGCGCATATAATCTGTAATCATGTATGCCGGACCTCTTCTGGAAGGATATCCGCGTTCCCATTCCTGTTCTGTCAAATACTGTACGAAAGTATTTAAGCCTTCATCCATCCACGACCACTGGCGTTCATCGGAATTAATGATCATCGGGAAGAAGTTGTGTCCCACTTCGTGGATAATAACTCCCCACATGCCGTATTTTGTCTGCTCCGAGTAAGTTCCGTCTTCGTTCGGTCTTCCGCCGTTGAAGCAGATCATCGGGTATTCCATTCCAATTTGGTTGGAATGAACGGAAATGGCAACCGGGTACGGATAGTCGATCGTGTATTTGGAATAGGTTTGGATTGTATGTGCAACCAATTTCGTGGAATAGCGCTCCCAAAGCGGATTTCCTTCTTTCGGGTAAAAAGACATACAAAGGATATTCTTTCCTTTTACGACCGTATTCTGTGCGTCCCACATGAATTTGCGCGAAGTTGCGAATGCAAAATCACGTACATTTTTCGCTTTAAATGTCCAGGTTTTTGTTCCTGTGGCTTTATTTTTCTCCGCATTTTCAGCTTCTGCCTGCGTAACGATCAAAACCGGGGTATCGGATGATTTTGCTTTCTCCATGCGCTGTTTCTGCTCAGCTGTCATAACAGAAGATCCGTTTTGCAATTCTCCTGTTCCTGCAACAATGTGATCGGAAGGAACGGTGATTGAAACTTCGTAATCCCCGAACGGAAGCGTGAATTCTCCTTTACCCAGGAATTGTTTGTTCTGCCAGCCTTCCACGTCGTTATACACACACATTCTTGGGAAGAACTGAGCAATGGTATAGAGGTAATTGTTATCTTTCTCGAAGTATTCATAGCCGGACCTTCCACCGAATTTCATACGGTCATTGATGTTATACCACCACTTGATCTTAAATGAAATACTCTGCTTCGGTCCAAGAGGTTTTGCCGGATCAATGCGCATCATCGTTTTATTGATCGCATAATGCATCTTTTCTCCGTTTACGGTTGCAACCATTTCAATGTTGAAACCACCTTCGAAAGTCATCAATTTACGCTCTACATCACGAATTGACTGGAAATCTTCCATTTTCTCCACTGCAATTAGTTTACTGTCTGAATCGGGTTTGAAGATATTCTGATCCAACTGCAGCCATAGATATTCCAGTACATCCGGAGAATTATTGGTGTAGGTAATGATCTCTTCTCCGCGAATAGTCTGCTTGGCATCATCCAGGGTCAGGCTCATTTTATAATCGGCTTTTTGCTGATAATAACCATGCCCGGGAGCTCCGGCAGCCGTGCGGTATTCATTCGGCGTTGGAAGTTCGATATCCAATTGAGCAAATTTGGTTTGCGCCGAAAGGTTCAAAGCGAATAAAACCGTTGAGAGAGAGAGGATTTTTTTCATAATTACAGGGTTATAACTTCTGTCGGTTTAGTTGGTAAAAAAACAGCTGTTTGTTTTTCGGTATTTCGAATAAAAGTGACTTTGTTTTGTTGATTCGGGAAGGATTCCATGAGCAGATCGAACCTGAAGAAGAACGATTCCGGCAATTCAACTACTCCGCTTTCCAGGTAAACATAAAGCAAACCTGTTGGCAATACATCAAACCCGATGATTGAAAGTGGGATAGGGGAATCGTTGGCAGAAATACTGAATCCTTTTGCCAAATGCGATTCCAGTTGTTTTTTGAAGACTGCGTTCCCGCTTTGGTTCTCGATGTGCTTTTCCAGGGTAATACCCGCATTTTTCATATCAAACTCCAGGTCGTGTGCACTTATTTCAAGCGTAACTTCCAGTTTTTTGGTCGACAAGTTGTATTCTACTTCGCCAAATGCGAAATAATACTCGTGAGCATTCGCTGAAAACAAAACAGAAAGAAATGCAAAGACTGCAAGAAGTTTCTTCATAAATAGATTGTTATTGCAAAAATAACAGAATGGTCATAGAACACAACCAATTTTGGATTAAAGGAAGAATAAT
>DJFP01000197.1:11679-14322 GCA_002432565.1 Flavobacteriales bacterium UBA5869 | reverse complement strand
CTTCCTCTTTGTAGCGAGACCGAGAGTTGAACTCGGGACCTCAGGGTTATGAATCCTGCGCTCTAACCAACTGAGCTATCTCGCCATAATCCTTTCTTTCCCTGAAAGGCGGTGCAAATATAGTTACTTTTTTCTTCTGTGCAAGCCTATGAGCGGTCTTCTTCGAATAAAACTTTTGTCTTGTGCTTTAGTAACTTGAAAATCAAGCTAAACAGCAATGCGCCCACAATCCAATAAACATAACACAATGGGCATTTAATAGTCCAGGTCATAAAGTATTCGCGGATTCCGGCTACAAAAACGAAGCCTAAAACAGTTGCAGAAATCCCTGAATATTCACGGCGCAAAATTGTTTTCATGGAGAAAGGAATATCTCCTTTGATGTAATTCTTCATGCTCGGCCAGAATGCAGGAACAGAATTCGACCAGTTTACATAGCTTTCACCGAATTTACGTTCCAGGAAACGTTCTTCCGCAAACATAATACGCTCGTAATAGATCCAGAATAACAAGCTTACGATGATAATAAAGTAAATATTGAAAGTAAAACAAACAATACCGATCCACATGAAATAATTCCCCAAATAAAGCGGATGGCGAACGGTGGAGTAAATCCCTTTCGTATTCAAAGCTTCCGCAACTTGTTCCTGGGTATTTCTTCCGGAAGTATTCTTATTACTCGTTCCGATAGCAATAGCGCGGATTACCTGTCCTAAGACTGACATAGCAATTGCTGCTCCTGTACAAATGTAATACCAGCGAGAATCGTCCATAATGCATTGAACGTCTGTAAAATAAATAACGGGAATCGCTAAAACGAATAAAATAACAGGAATTTGTCCTCTGTATTTGAAGAGTTTGTTTCCGTTTTTTTCAAATGAATGTACTAACGCCATGAAAGAAATGTGTATATTTCGAAAATGATTTTTCGGCGCGAAGTTAACATTATTAAACTACTATGACAAAAAAGGAACAATTCGAATTAGAATATGTATTAAAAACCTCACCACGGGTGTTGGATAAATTACTGTCAACACCTGACGGATTAAGCGAATGGTTTGCCGATGATGTTATTGTAAAAGATGATATGTATACCTTTCATTGGGATGGAAGTGAAGAACAAGCACGATTAATCTCCAAAAAAGCGGGAGAATACATTAAATGGCAGTGGCTGAACGATGAAGAGGATGAATTGGAAACATTCTTCGAGATGAAATACACCATTGACCCCATGACCAAAGTGGTGATTTTAACCGTTTCTGATTTTGCCGAACGCACTGAAAAAGATGAAATTGTACGGCTTTGGGAATCACAGATCAGTGATTTAAGAAGGGTAATCGGGGCGTAATCTAAATTTTGCTTTTTTATGGGTACAGGTTCTTCCGGAAAAGAAGATCATTCGATCAGCCGTATACAGGAACTTGATGCGCTGAGAGGAATTGCAGCTCTTGTTGTAGTTGTGTTCCATTTTTCCCTGCTCAACCCGGACCTGCTAAAATTTACCAAGTTCGGCGTAACCGGCGTAGATCTGTTTTTTATTATCAGCGGATTTGTAATTACCATGAGCCTGGAACGAATTCAATTCGGGTACCAATTCGTTATTAACCGCTTCAGCAGGCTTTACCCGACTTACTGGACAGCTGTTATTTTTACTTTCGGGATTATCTGTCTCAATAAATACTGTTTCGGAGCAGATCCGCAAACTCCATTGCCACTTCACGACTTCCTTTATAACTTAACGATGTTCCAGTACTATTTCGGTGTCAACGACCTGGACGGACCTTATTGGACCATGATCATTGAAATGCTTTTTTATTTGGTGATGCTCTATTTGTTCCTGACCAAATCCCTGAAAAGTGCTGCAGCTATTTTGATTCCTTTGGTTTTGCTAGGAACAATACTTACTGAATTCCATTGGTTCCAACCGTTTTCGATGGCTTATTTCAAGAACTTTCCCTTAGCACAATCGCTGCCTTTGTTTGTTTCCGGGATTTTGTTCTACCGGATAGTTACAAAACAAGAAAATAAACTGCTGAATATTCTTTTGATTATCGGGTGTTACCTGCTGCAGGTATTGTTATTCACCAAAACCGGGAGGGCAAACTACTACATTTCACATGGAGAATACAAAGCAGTATTGGCCGTTTATTATGCGTTGTTTTTTCTTTTTGTATTTGGGAAACTGCGCTTTATTGTAAACAAAGGAACCCTGTTTCTTGGAAAAGTTTCTTTCGCGTTGTACCTGATCCATCAATATTTCTCGATCTATTTTCTCATCCCTAACCTGATGAAATGGGAAATTAACTATTATATCGCGGCATTTTTGATTGCTTTGCCTGCATGTATTCTGATCGCAGCTGGAATTACCTATTGGATCGAAAAACCGGTGGGGAAGTGGTTTAAGCAAAACCTGAATCAATTTGCAGATAAGATCCTTACAAAAACGTTGGGGCGCGATTAATCGCGCCCCAACATGATATCTAATTCTATTCTTTAATTCAATGCATTGATCGAATCCATCAGGTTTTTACTGATGTCTTGCAGCGCCGCCTGGGAAAAATCAAATTTCAATCCGGCTGTTTCATAGATTTCCGGGATCGATTTTGTATACCCCAATGAAAGCGCATTTTTATAATCAGCCAA
>DJFP01000197.1:0-11673 GCA_002432565.1 Flavobacteriales bacterium UBA5869 | reverse complement strand
TTCTGCCAGGAACTTTCCAAAACAGCTTCGTATCCGTCAAAATCAACCAGCCCGGTTCCGAAACGCTTACTCAAACGCAGCCATTCTTCTGTTCTTTCCGAAGTTGTGTGATTCGGATGTGTATAAATCCAATGTTGGAAAGCATCAATTTGTGCGATCCACGGCAATACCTTCACAACAGACTCCAGCTGCTCCAGCTTCGCGCGTTTTAAATCGTTTTCATTCGTGTAGAATTCATCCCATAGTTCCATGGTTAGCAATTCCATCGACATGGAAGCCAATTCTGCTACTTCCGAAGGAAGGGATTTAAATCCGGTCAATTCCAGGTCACGGCTCAAAAACGAATGAACCGCATGACCACCTTCATGAACCATGGTCGTTAAATCGCGTTGTGCTCCGGCAGCATTCATAAAAATAAACGGGATACCGGATTCATAAAGCGGGTAATTGTATCCACCGGGTGCTTTCCCTGCTTTTGAGTCTAAGTCAAGGAACCCACCACTTTTCATGGTTTTCAGGCAGTCTCCGAAGTAAGTGTCCAGCTTTTGAAAAACCGCAATGGATTTATCCAATAATTCTTCGCCGTTCTGAAAAGGTTTCAGCGGAGCTAGTCCATCCGGGTCAACTTCCGTGTCCCATGGTTTTAATTTGGACTTCCCTAACTTCTCTAATTTTTTCAGGTTCAATTGTTTCACTATCGGAACAATCATCTTCTCGATAGCGTCGTGAAAAGCCAAACAATCTTCTACGGTATAATCAAAACGTCCGAGCGATTTGAATTTGTACTCGCGGTAATCAGCACAATCTGCATTCTTAGCAACCTGGTTTCTGAGCTTGATCAGTAAATTGAACAAATCGTCCAGCGCATCGCGATCCTGAAGTCGGCGTTCGGTAATGAGTTCATACACTTCTTTGCGCACAACCTCGTCCGGGTCTTTCAAAAAATTAGCCGCTTGAGGCATAGTCAATTCCTTCCCTTTATAGGTAATCATCTGTTTGCCGGAAATTGCGCCGAATTGCTGACTCAGAGTGTTCAATTCGGTTTCGATAGCAATATTCTCTTCGCGAAATAATTCCAATGCGGACCGAACACCTCTGAAATAGATCGCATATGCTTTATCCGATGCTAATTCTTCCGTAAAAGGAGAAGCCATCATTTTTCGGTTCAAAGAGTCTTCGAAAGGAGCGAGGTTCGGCTGGATCTCCGTGACAAAAAACTGGTACGACTCAGTCAGTTTTTCGTCCAGCGTATTGATGGTCATTTTAATATAGCGCCAGGCCATATTTTCCTCCAACACGGCTTCCAGTTCACTTTTATCGGCAAGCCACTGTTTAAATGATTCTTTGGAAGAAATATCCCTGTTTTGAAGGTCTAAAAGATAGAATTCTACGGATTTCCAACTTTCACAATTGAAGTCGGCTGAAACAAAATTTCTCATAGCACAAAAATAAAAAAATGTACATACGAAAAAGGGGCGCAATTGATCGCGCCCCTGCATTTTATGAAATATTTTGGATTCCTATTTTCCTCTGGAAGAACCGGTCTTAGGCGCAGCCACTTTTTTAGCGCTTGTAGCCTTAGCAGATGCTTTTGCCGGAGCTTTTGCAGCAGGAGTTTTCGCTGTTGCCGCTTTTGGTGCAGCTGCTTTCTTAGCCGGAGCTTTTTTAGCAGGTGTTTTCTCCTCGGTTGCTTCAGCATCTTCCTTCTTAGCAGTCGTTTTAGCGGCTTTTTTCTCTTTTGCAGGAGCAGCCTCTTTTTCCTCTTTCTCTTCAGGAACCAATGCACCGGCTTTCAATAGCAAATTATACCACTGGAAAATTTTCTTGATATCAGAGGCATATACACGTTCCTGGTCAAAATTAGGCAACACCTCAATCAAATAAGCCTTCAACTTGTTTTGATCTTCTTTATGAGAAATCGTTTCTTTTCCTTTTTCTTTTTCAAAAATCGAAATGAAGATCTCTTTTAACGGTTTATCGTCATCATAGGTATAGATAGAAATGTCATCCAAAGCAGAAATTCTGTCTGAAGCATACGCAGGAACGCGTTTTTTGTCTTCCAACGATTCTACAATGATGTTGTTCTTACCTTGTGCTAATACTTTATAAAGCCCTGGTTTTCCTGAAATAGCAATGATACCTGTTAAATTCATTCGATTAATTATTTGGACCAAAAATACTGCTTCTTTTTAATTCTTCACAATTTTCACCTGAAAGTATTGAACATCCGAGTGAATAATTAAATAATATGTTCCGTTTTCCAATTCTGAAATTGAAACTTCATGTTGTCCATTCGTAATTGATTTCACCACTCTTCCCTGAACATCAACCACTTGAATATCTGACACTGGTATCGATGAGTCGATGGTAAGACTACCAGAGGTCGGATTTGGATAAACCTGGATTTGGTTTGTCAATTCTTCAATTCCTAACGAAGGATTGTAAGGTTGTGAAAAAACTTCACATCCATCGGTGCTTGTTCTTGAAACCGTAAAGTTGGAAGAAGTCGGAAGTGTGATGGTGTAAGTTGTTCCGTTAGCACCTGAAATAGCAGTTTCGTTCTCATACCACTGTAAATCCGGGTACGGATCCGTTGAAAGCAAAGTTCCGTTCACATAAATCAGCGGAGCCGGCGGTGCGGAAAGGGCAACTACCGGAAGTGTATCCGAATACGAAACACAGCCGTTTTGATCATAGGCCATGAAATAAACATCTCCGGTTGCAGTCAGAGCCGAATTCAATGTAGAATCTCCATTCATCCATTCAATGGAATATCCGGGAACAGAAGCTGTTGAAACTGCCGAATCTCCCGGACAGAATAAAGCATCTGCTGTAATTGTGGTTGTGAAGTTTGATTGAAGCAATAAGTTTAAAGCATGAACTTTTCCGTATCCGTATGCGTTATTCGGAACGGTTCCCGTAAAAGCATCCGTAAATGCCGTAGAATGGAGTACATCCAGGAAGCTTTGGTAATTTCCTTTGGAACATTTTTCCAGGTAAAGTGCTGCGATTCCTGCTACAACAGGTGAAGCCATGGAAGTTCCACCATTTCGCACGTGCATTCCATCATCCGACATAGAAGCATTCCATCCCGGATCATTCAATAACCAGAACGGCCCGGCGCTCAAACTAACATCTCCGCAAGCAGAAATATCCGGTTTGATATGACCTGATCTGGTTGGTCCTTTCGATGAATTCATGGATAATTCGCCTACTTCTGATGTGTAAGTAGGAGCGGGGGTATAATAATTCCCATTCTTATCCAAATGCCCGAACCTGTTACGGATATTACCAACTGTTACTACTTTCGGGGAGCAGTTCCAGGATGAAACAATTGTCTGAAGTGTGTCCGGCATATTGTAATTCACAATATTCGGATAAACGACAGCAGAAGGCAGTCCGGTTGTAAGCATATCATTTAAAGCAATTGAAACGGAACCGCTCCATGCATCGTAATTTCCCGTTCCGGTCGTTTTAAGCGCATATAAATAACTGGTGGAATCCACGTTATTGAGGTAAAATTCCAAATGCAGGTTTGGCCCCACAACCTCCGGGTATATTTCCATAGTTGCGATCCGGTTCGGTCCGTTCCATAAGGTATCACGAATTACAGTTCCAATTCCGGTGTTTGCCGCACGATAGATTGTTTGGGCACGCTCCTGGAAACTTCCGCTTCCCTGATTTGCCGCCCACGCATAATTCCATCCGGCATCCGAAAGATTGGTCCATAAGTCCAAATAAACCGTATTCGGCCCCAGCTGGCTTCCCGGGTTCGGTTTCACCCAAACAAAGGAAGTATCAGTGTCTACATCTCCGTGTACGTGGTATTTCCCCCATGCGCCCGAGTTTCCGGCTGCACAGACAATAATACGACCTTCTTTTTCATCCAGTAAATTATCCATTAAAACTGCCGCGGGATCCGTTCCGTCATGACTTCCCAGATAACTTCCTACTGATAAATTAACTACTGCCGGAAGCCCAAGTTCTTCTGCTTTTTTGAACACAAAATCACAGGCATCTGCCACAGTCAATGTCCAGTTTTGCAGATTAAAATTCGTTTCGATAACGATAATCTTTGCTTCAGGAGCCATTCCTGTTTCTCTTCCGGTAGCTGATCCGTCGGAAACCCCGGCACCTGCAACGGACGTCCCATGAGCAGAAGATTCTTCAATACTTCCGCAGGTTCCGGCCTGGATCTCAGCAGCTGTCCACAATTGACCATAACCATAAGGCTGCGGGGTATTTGCTGCAACAGGAAGCGTATGGTCCCAATAATAAAGCACGCGCGTATTACCGTTTGCATCTATAAAATCAGGATGGTTATAATCCAATCCCTGATCTACAAAGGCAACAATTACATCTTTTCCCTTAAAAGGAGTTTGCAAGCCTCCCAATCCCTGGTGAACCGGTTTCACATAATGTGTTACCAGACTGGTATCATTTAAAGGTTTCGGGGCAGAAAATTCCAGGTAGAATGATTTAATTAGTTTGGATTCCATCGCTTCTTTAATCCAATTGGGATTTGCCTGGATATAAATCCATTCTTTTGTTACCTGTTTCACAGAAATTTCTTTTACAGACAGCAGGGCATCCAGGTTCCCCGTATTCGAAACCGCAAAAGCCATTGGGACTGTGCCTTGTTCCGCTACTAATTTCTTAAACCGGAAATTATCTGTTTGTGCAAAACCTTGTGCCGAATTAATGAGAATTAATCCAACTATGAATAATATTTTATTTATTTTCACCGCTTGTCGTAGTAGTTTTCCTATGAACATATTTTTAAACCTTTAATATAGAATACTCGAAATATCTTTCTGCAAATTAAGATATTTGTTCAAAAGGAATTGTATTCCTGTCAAAAAAAGAATTAACAGTCATGAAGAAAAGAATTCTCACATTGTCAATCGCCTTATTTTCTGTTGGTGTAATGAACTTTATTTACGGCCAGAAAGTAGAAGAAATCAAGAACTGGTATAACGGAGCTACACCCGGAATGAATACTGAAAAAGCTTATTCCAGCCTGAAAAAGAAACAGTCAACTACAGTTGTAGTTGCAGTTATCGATTCGGGAATAGATATTGAACATAAAGACTTACAGGGAAAAATCTGGACAAATGAAGACGAAATTCCGAATAACGGGATTGACGATGATAAGAACGGATACATTGATGATGTTCACGGGTGGAACTTCCTGGGAAATCCAAACGGAGAGAACCAGAATTATGCACGTTTGGAAAAAACACGTATTTGCGCCGACCTGCATTTAAAGTTCAAGGACAAGTCCGAATCAAGCATTGCTGAAGCGGATAAAGCAGATTATGCAAAATACCAAAAGCTGCTAAAAGAAATTGAAGCAGAACGCCAGGAGAACCTGGGAGCTTTGGAACAATACACCCAATTGAATGAAATGTTCCCGATGCTGAAGGCGAAATTGGTGGAGAAATTAGGAGCTAACTACACCGAGAAAGATGTAGATGCGTGGAAACCGGAATCTCCGCAGGATCTGCAATTGAAGCAGCTTGGTAAATATATTGCAAGCGGACAATTGAATGAAGAAGCATTGAAAGACGCTCTTGACCACTTTGATGGAAGCGCAAATTACCAATTGAACATGGAATACAACGATCGTCAATTTGTTGGAGACAACCCGGATGATTTTAATGATGTTCATTATGGGAACAGCGATGTTGAAGGACCGGAAGCATCACACGGTACTCACGTAGGTGGTATTATCGGGGCGACGAGACACAACGAATTGGGCGGCGACGGGGTTGCTGAAAATGTTCGTTTGATGTCATTGCGTGCAGTTCCGAACGGAGACGAGCAGGATAAAGATGTTGCTTTGGCAATTCGTTATGCTGTTGACAATGGAGCTTCCGTGATCAACATGTCTTTTGGTAAAGCATATTCAAAACACCAGAAAGAGGTTTACGATGCTTTGGCATACGCCGATTCTAAAGGAGTTTTACTGATCCATGCTGCAGGAAATGATGGTGTGAACCTGGATGAGAACCCGAATTTCCCTACAAACGAGTATTCATTCCAGTCAAAACCATTGGATATGTATATCTGTGTCGGTGCCTCTACAAGAGACAAAAAGCACCTGGCTGCTGATTTCTCAAACTACAGCTCGCGCCAGGTGAATATTTTTGCTCCGGGATTTGAAATTTACAACACTGTTCCACAAAGTGATTACAAAATCCTTCAGGGAACTTCGATGGCAGCTCCGATGGTTTCAGGTGTTGCTGCTTTATTGAAATCTTATTTCCCTTCATTGAGCATGAAAGAAATTAAAGACATCATGCTTGCTTCTGCTAAGCAATACAAAGGAACAATGATCCCTGCACCGGGAACAGGTTCTTCTGTAGATTTCGGAACACTTTCTTCAACAGGCGGAGTTATCGATATCTCTGCTGCGGTGAAAATGTGCCAGGCAAAAGTTAAATAATCATTCGATTACCAATTTATATTCATGCCGTCTAAACATTTTGTTTGGACGGCTTTTTTTATCGCTTATGAAAACAATTAGATTTATTCCGGTCCTTTTAATGGGGGTATACCTGCTCGCAGGATTCACACAACCAAAACCGTCAGAAACAGAAAAGATCGATCAGCTGATTGACAATTGGCACAAAGCCGCAGCCGAAGCAGACTACAGCAATTATTTTGGTTTTATGGCTGATAATTTTATTTTCCTCGGCACGGATCCAACCGAACGCTGGAACAAAGAACAGTTCAGCGGATTCTGCAAACCGTATTTTGATAAAGGGAAAGCATGGGATTTCCGCAAGATCGAACGCCATATTGAAATTTCCAAAGACGGTAAAGTTGCCTGGTTCGATGAGAAGATCAGCACCTGGATGAAAGACTGCCGTGGAAGCGGTGTGTTGGTCAAAGTAGGAAAAGAGTGGAAATTAACACAGTACAACCTTGCTGTACTCATTGAAAATGATAAGATCAAAGAGTTCATTCAGCTACGTGACCTTGTAAAATAATCAGGACCAGGAAATTACGTTAACTTTTTTTAGCTCAGATAAAACTAATCCTCGTACGGTTTTTGGTATCTTAAAGAAAACCAAAAGTCATGAAACGATTAGTTTATTTGGGGTTGATCATGTTGGCGGGTTCAACATTCAACACATTCGCTCAGGAAAGTGACAGTACCGGTATGCCAGGAGATAATTTCGATTTACAGGGAGCTTTAAACCTGTTCAAAGAATCCAAAAACCTGGAAGATTTTGAGAAAAAATTAAATTCGGAATCAAGTCACGTGAACAACCTGGATCTAAACGGAGATAACAAGATTGATTACATCCGTGTGATTGATAAAAAAGAAGGAAACAGCCATGCCATTTTGCTTCAAATTCCGGTAAATAAAAAAGAGAGCCAGGATATTGCTGCTATTGCAATTGAGAAAAAATCCGATAAAGAGGCTCAACTTCAAATTATCGGGAATGAATCTATCTACGGTGAAGAAACAATCATGGAACCGATTGATGAAAAAGAAATCAAAAAATCAAGCGGACCTGCAACACTTTCAGCACCGGTAATAGTATTCGTCAATGTTTGGTACTGGCCATGTGTGCAGTACATTTACGACCCATTCTATGATCCATGGTATTCACCATATTACTGGGGCTATTATCCATCTTGGTGGAATCCATGGCCTCCGGTTTATTATCATGTTTACTATCAGCGCATGTATTATTACCATGGCTGGTGCCAGTACACACCTTATTATCATGTCCCTCATGCACGGGCAATTTACGCATCCAATCACTCTAACAGTAATACAGTGCGCAAACGTTATGAATCGCAGCGTGCAGCATACAGGGGAAGATCTTCGTATAACAATGAATCTGCAAACGGTTCCAAAGGACGTGTTGAAACCGGAAAAACACAACCTGCGACGGGAAGAGCGGGAACCGAACTGAAAAAAGAACCGGTACGCCCTGCAACGGCAAATCCACAGCGTCAAACTACGAAAAGGGAAGTGCCAAGACCGATCCGTGAAGGAGAAAACAATCGGGGAACAATTCGTGAGAACAACAAAGGAAATACACGAACTGTTGAACCTGCAAGAAGAAATCCGACAACAACTCCGCAGCCACGGCCGGTGGAAAGACCTCAAAGAATTGAGCGCCAGCCAAGACCCGTGGAAAGAAGTCCGCAAAGAGTGAATCCTCAGCCTCAGCGACAAACACAACCAGCTCGCCAGGCACCTGTGAACAGACCGGTTGTTCGACCTGGAAACGGTGGCGGAAGGGGACGATAAACAATGAAAAACTAGGGGCGTCTCGGTTAAACCGAGACGCCCCTAACAAATTAATTCATGCCTATTTTAAATTCAAAAAGCGAGATAATTAATCTCGCTTTTTGAATTCTATTTCTTTTTTCTATTTTTTGCCTGCTCCAACTGAGCCTTTTGTGCATCTTCCAGGCGCTGCATAAAGCTGGACTTCTTTTTAGGAGCTGCTGTTCCTTTTTTCGCTGAATTCACTTGTGCTTCTGCCATTTTTGCTTTCAGTTTTTCTTCATCCACGAAGAAACGCTTAATAATGAACATCAGGATAATTGTCATCAACGTTGAGATAAAGTAATAGTAACTCAAACCTGACGAGTAATTATTGAAGAAGAAGATCATCATGATCGGGAACATGTACATAATAATTTTCATATTCGGCATTCCCGGCTGTTGTTGCTGCGTCATGTTTGACGAGTTCAAATGCGTATATGCCAAAGTTGTTACAGCCATCAATAAAGTAAACAGGGAAATGTGGTTACCGTATAACGGAATATAAGTTCCAAAATCCCAGATTGAATCGAATGAAGACAAATCTTCAGCCCATAAGAATCCACGCTGTCTCAAATCAAACGTCGCCGGGAAGAATCGGAAGACAGCCAATAAGATCGGCATCTGGAACAACATCGGAACACAACCTGCAAGCGGTGAAGCACCGGACGCACGGTAAAGTGCCATCATATCCATTTGCTTTTTCATCGCATCTTCCTTATTCGGGTATTTCGCATTGATCTCATCAATCTGAGGTTTCAAAATGCGCATTTTCGCAGAAGAGACGAACATTTTCCATTGAACCGGCATCAAAACCAATTTCAGGATGATTGTCAACAACAAAATGGCAAGACCGGCATTCACTCCCAAATTCAGGAAGAACGTAAATACAGGCTGAACCGCATATAAGTTGATCCAGCGGAAAATTCCCCATCCAAGATTTAAAATATCGTCGTAGTCTTTATCATAAGCTGCAAGGGTGTGGTAATCATTCGGGCCGAAATACCAGGAGAAACTTGCTTTCCCATCTTTTACAGACTGCATTCCCAGGTTCAAACGTGAACGGTATTTGCGGATATGTGTAAAGAACTTATCAGATCCTTCTTTGTAATTGGTTGAAGTAAATTTCGTTCCTTTTACTTTGAATCCATTAGCTGCATCCAGGATGGAGGAGAAGTAGCTTTGCTTGTAAGCAACCCATTTCATGTCTTTTTCAGCTACTTTATAGCTTTCGGCCACTTCACTGTTCCAATCCAGTTTTCCGTCTGTTCCTTCGTAACAAATCGTTGAAACTTTGCGCTGCTCGGAAAGCAAACGCTCAGAACGAAGCATTTCCATCTGCCAGTCAAGCATTACCGAATTCGGCAATACTTTTCCGTTCAGATCTTTCATTTCGATGGTATAACCCAAATCATATCCACCTTTCAGGTTATAGGTGTAAATGATAGATCCATCCGCAACATCGTGTTTGAAAACTACTTTGTGCTTTGATTTTGAAACGATCTCAAATTCTTTGTTCCCGGTAACATATTTATTCCCGGCAATGTTAAAGATCAATTGGTTTTTATGATCACCGTCTTTGAACAAATAAAGCGGAGTGATTTTATTGTCTTTTTTGGCGAAATCTACATAAGACTCATATTCTTTCAACTGAACAGCAGAAACAATCCCGCCTTTTGTTGAAAGATCAACGATCAGTTTTTCAGATTCCAGGCGTACGATTTCTCCTTTTACCAAAACATTAGAAGGAACTTTCACTTTTGCAGCGATCGTTGTATCTCTCTTTGTTTTTTCGTTGTAATAAACCAAACCACCTTTTTCATCCTTGATTTGATTTCCATCCTTGTCTTTTTTAGCCACAAGAACCGGTTTGTTCTTTTCGGCTTTTTTAGTAGAATCAACATCTTTTTTTGCTTGTTCTGCCAATTCACGTTGCTCCTTTTGCTTAGCTTTCACCTCTTTTTCACTTGGCTGGCTCATATATGTGAACACTACCAACAAGGCACCGATAAGCGTAAGACCAATAACTGTATTCCTATCCATTCGTGTTTATTTGCTAGCTGCCTTTAAATTGATCGGCAACTTTTTTAGTTTAAATTTCATTATCTGCAACCGCAGATATTTTATCGAAAGCAGTGCTTTCTCTACTTTTTACATTCTATGGCTGCTTTTACGAAAGCAACAAATAGTGGGTGCGGATTATCTACTGTACTCTTGTATTCCGGATGGTACTGCGCACCAACGAACCAAGGGTGTTCCGGGATCTCAACTACTTCAACCAATCCTGTTTCCGGATTTTTTCCGGTAGCGATCATTCCCGCTTTTTCGAAAGCTTCCAAATACTCGTTATTGAACTCATAACGGTGACGGTGTCTTTCTTCAATGGATTCTGTATTGTATGCCGAAGCTACCTTCGTATTTGGTTTCAACTGACATTTGTAAGCTCCCAAACGCATGGTNNNNTCAGTAGTGTGTGCATCTTCGTAACCAAGGACATGGCGGGCAAATTCAATCACCGCACACTGCATCCCCAGACAAATCCCGAAGAAAGGAACTTTATTCTCACGGGCATAACGCACTGCTTCGATCTTTCCGCTGATACCTCGCGAACCGAATCCCGGAGCAACCAAAATCCCGTCCAGTCCTTCCAGTTCAGCCTGGATATTTTGTTTGGTCAATGATTCCGAATGGATCCATTTCAAATTCACACGCGCTTCATTCGCAACTCCTCCGTGAATAAATGCTTCTGAAATAGATTTGTAGGAATCTTTCAATTCTACGTATTTACCTACCAAACCGATGTTTACTTCCTGTATCGGATTTTTCAAACGCGTCAGGAATTCTTTCCACTTTCCTAATTCGGGAGAATTCTTGGATGGAAGTCCCAATTTTTCAAGAACTACCTTATCCAATTCTTCTGCCTGCATCAATAAAGGAACGTCGTAGATTGATTCTGCATCCCGCGATTCAATTACGGCATTCATACTTACGTTACAGAATTTAGCAATCTTCTTGCGGATCGTTAAATCCAGTTCGTGCTCTGTTCTGCAGCATAAAATATCCGGCTGAACACCCAATTCGAGCAATTGCTTTACAGAGTGTTGTGTTGGTTTTGTTTTCAGTTCACCCGCAGCGGATAAGTAGGGAATCAATGTCAGATGCACAACCAAACAGTCGTTTTCAAATTCCCACATCATCTGGCGCACAGCTTCCACGAAGGGAAGTGATTCAATATCACCGACTGTTCCACCGATTTCCGTAATAACGATGTCAAATTTCCCGGTCTTACCAAGGATTTGAATGCGCTCTTTAATTTCATCTGTGATATGAGGAATGATCTGAACGGTTTTTCCCAAATATTCTCCTTTGCGCTCTTTATC
>DJFP01000072.1:28270-29036 GCA_002432565.1 Flavobacteriales bacterium UBA5869 | reverse complement strand
CCTTTGATGTAGTAACACATCGAAGAAGCACGAGTTGAGAGCGCCGTATTCTTTCCTTTAATCAAATGATAATCGGAAATGTCTTCTACAATTTTTCGTTCTTCTTCATTCCTGGTAAATCCTCCGGAACGGAATATTAAATTGATCTTTGAATAAATAACCTGGTATTCTGCCAAATTTCTCAGTTTAGCAATTACAAGCTCTTCCTCTTCTATGATATCATCGAGGTTCCTTGAAAACTCACCGTCTTCATAAGCAGCTTCCAACAGCTTTTTCTCCCAGGCAATCAATTCATACCAATAATAAAACTCTTCGTGTTCGATAGCCAGACTTTTTGCGCGCTGAACAAACTTTTCACACTCTTTATAAAGTGCTTTATTGTAAAGAATTTCCACGTTTTTCAACTCCTGTTTCAGAATACTGGAAGCAGATTGCTCCGAGTAATAAACACGTAAACTTTTTAAGATAAGCCGGTATAAATGATTTTTCTCAGAAGGCAAATGTTTTACAAAAGTCTCATTCTGAAAGAATTCCTTCAAATCTTCTTCTCTGTAAGACCCTTGTTTTTCTATAAAATCAAAAATTTTCAGGTAGTTCTTCTCGCCGGATTGTAAAGCCGAAGAAAGTTTAAAAAAACGCTTCTCAGATTTCGTCAACGACTTGATTAATTTATACAGTTCGTTTGAGGGTTTCATAATACAGGAGTTTCTCAAATTTAACAAAATCTTTTAATCCTAGCTTTTTTTTTAAAACAATTTGACTTCTT
>DJFP01000072.1:28057-28260 GCA_002432565.1 Flavobacteriales bacterium UBA5869 | reverse complement strand
AAAAAAAGGTTGCATAACACAACCTTTCACAAACAACAACAATAAACTTCAACGCAGATAAACTAACGAAGAAGGATCTTTTGTCCTTTTTGGACAGTTACTTTTTCGGATGTGAATCCGTTCATTTTTACGAGGCTTTTTAATTTGATCCCTTCTGCCTGGGAAATCTCGATCAACGTAATATCTTTTGAAGCAGTGTAAGT
>DJFP01000072.1:27122-28046 GCA_002432565.1 Flavobacteriales bacterium UBA5869 | reverse complement strand
TTGTATTTATACATCTGCCACATTGCCAATTCGTATTCCTTAGCAATTTTGTAATAAGTATCCCCTTTTCTTGCGACTATGAATTTCACATCATTCTTATTTTCTTTTGCAATGTGATTTTCATATTTCAAACACGCTTCATCGATCTTCATGGAAGAAACCGGTTTGTTAACGGCAGATTCTTTGGATTTCGTTTTTGAACCCGTACTTTCTTTTGCATTGGTTGCAAGCAGTTCAGTTCCTTTTGCATCCGGAGCAGTTTTATCATCGTATTCATACAATCTCAAACGCTCAATCAGATCAATCAGTTTTTCCGCATATTCCGGATGAGTTGCATACCCCGCTTTTTTCAATCCCTTTGCCCAATTTTTGTAATCATCTACCGGAAATTGAAACAAACCTGCATAACGCGGTTTCTGTGTAAGAAACAAGCTATGGTCATTGTAAGAATCCGTTGCAGTGGGGTACTTTCTAAAACATTCACCCTTCGCGTCATCATCAAAATAAATCTTCTCGCCTGTCCAGTTGCTGCATTTGATCCCAAAGTGGTTATTAGCTTCAGTTGCAAGTGGTGAATTCCCATTTGCACTTTCAAGCAGCCCTTGTGCAAGTGTGATACTCGCAGGAATACGGTAAGTCAGCATATGCTCAACAGCCACATTCGACCACATGTTTACATAATCTGTTTGTGTCAATTTTGCGGGAGTTCCTCCTCCGAAAGCGGAAAAAGAAATTCCAAATCCTACAATTGCTAAGCTCTTCATCATATTAAAAGGCATTGAATTCTCTCCAGAATACGCAAAAGTACAAACTTGGTTACAAAAAATGTTGAAAACTTTGAATTCAATTGTTAATAACTCTGCTATCCTGGATATTCAATGGGGTTGAAATGTATACTCTCTTGAAAAGCAGGCCTTTTAACTT
>DJFP01000072.1:23242-27096 GCA_002432565.1 Flavobacteriales bacterium UBA5869 | reverse complement strand
TGAAGTTCTTCCTGCAGTTCGTTGATACGTTTCAGAACATCCGATTTATTCTCATAAAATTCATAATAGATCACAGATAAAGGAGCGTGAAGTCCTTCATCTTCTTTCAGCATAAACACATTATTATCCAGGAAAGGAATTTGGTTCATTAAATAAACGGTGCGATTGTAATCGTAGTTGTTACCGTATTTATGATGCTGAATCAAATATGCCTGGTCCAGAAAGTTTTCAAAGATCCGGTTGAGATCAAATCCAACCGGAAGATAAAGCTTAGAGACATTGCGGCACCCCATCCCGAAGAAATCAAAACAATCGGAACTAAGCAGACTTAACTCCTCATTGGTTTCCGAACCATCCAAAATTGCAACTGAAGTTCTATTTTTTCGAAAAAGGTGCGGAACATGACCGAAATAAGTTTCAAACTGAGCTATTGAACTATTACTTCCCGTTGCGATTACGGCATCATACGTTTTTATAGGCCCCAAGGAAATCCGGATGTATTCTTTTAAATCCGGGTTCCATTCACACATCCATTCGATGAGTTTCATAGGAATACGTGTATCGGAACTGCTTAATTTGCACAAGGCCTTATGTCCGGTAATCAATACGCAAAGCAAATCATGGAATCCTACAAAGGGAAGGTTTCCGGCCATGATCAGGGCAATTGTTTTCGGTTTAGTGGTAAATTCATAGCTGTTCGAAAACTTTTCAAGCGATTCTTTTTCAGTTAAATGAATAATTCCGTTTAAAGCTTTTATACAATTCTCTTTGGTAAACCAGGGGTTCACCTGGATTTCTTTATTGATTAATCGCTGAAAACTTTGAAATTCATCTTCCGTTAATCCACTTTCATAACCCGGCCATTCTTCATTCTGAGTATATGCACTTAATGCTTTTCTAAGCTGACCGAAAATCTCAATTATTGCTCTCTTTTCCACGGTGCAAAGTTAAGTTCTCCGGTAGGAATTCCGTTATTTTTTTGAAATATTTCAATGTTTAAACCGGAGACCTGCGTATATTTGCACAAAAAAAAGTCTCTTATGGCAATCATGATTACAGACGAATGCATCAACTGTGGTGCATGCGAACCGGAATGTCCAAATAACGCAATCTATGAAGGAGGCGCTGAATGGACTTATGCGGACGGCACGTCATTAAAAGGATTGATTACGACATTGAATGGTGAAGAGGTTCAGGCGGATGAAAGTTTTGAACCGAAAGACATGGATGTTTATTACATCGTTACGGATAAATGTACCGAATGTGTAGGTTTCCATGATGAGCCTCAGTGTGCTGCAGTTTGTCCGGTTGATTGCTGTGTGGATGATCCTGACTATCGTGAAAGCGAAGATGAGCTGCTTGCGAAAAAGGATTTCATGCACTTGTAAAAGGGGCGAATTATCCTTAAATTGTAACACATTTACTTTTTTGGCGTTTTAGTGTTATGAAGGTTTCATTCGGTTTAATAGCTTCACTTTTAATTTCGCTCCAATCCCTGGGGCAATTTGACGCGTATTCGAGGGAGAACGAACTGGCACTCCTGCTGGACTCCATTCGCGGGTCGAAAAACAATACAGGTAAAGAGAACTGGAACAAACAGTTTAAAAAACTGATTGAGCAGACGCTCCACGAACCGACAGTTTTCGACATCACATTTACAAAACTAAGAACACTTGGTGTTATTGACAGTCCGGATAAATTGGTCCGTATTGTGAACTGGAACGTAGAACAGGACGACGGAACACAAAAATATTATGCTTACGTACTTCATCGAAATTCCTTAAAAGACACAAAGCACAAAGTAATCGAATTAATCGACAAATCTTTTTTATTAACTGCCAAGCCGGAAGAAACACTGGAAGCCGACATGTGGTACGGCGCTTTGTATTACCAAATCATTCCGGTAGAGAAAGCAAACAAAACGTATTACACGGTTTTAGGCTGGGACGGCGGCACAAGAATGAGCAACACCAAGCTGATCGATGTGATTGCTTTTTCCGGCAACAGCTTAAAACTGGGGTACCCACTCTTCAAATCGGGAAGTACAACCATGAAACGCCTGTTTTTCGAACACTCGGAGCGTTCCGTCATGTCTCTGCGCTATGAACCTGAATACAAACGCATTATTTTCGACCATTTAATGCCGGAAACCCCAACCATGGTTGGTTTTTATGAATTTTACGTTCCGGACATGTCTTACGATGCATTTGTCCTGGAAAACAACCGATGGGTCTTGAAAGAAGACGTTGTCGGGATTAATAAAAAAGACAATGTTGTTTCAGTTGCTTCAGTTGACAAAAACGGAGAAGTAACGGTATCCTCCACTCCCGGCAAATGGATTGATCCTACCGGTGAAGGAAAAGGTTCTGCAAACGATGTTCACGTAGCAGTTCTGCCCGAATCAGATGCTTTGAACACAACTGAGGAAAGTAAGAAGCCAGTCAAAAAGGACAAAAAAGAGATGACTGCACTGGAAAAATACGAATTAAAGAAGAGGCACAAAAAGGACGAAGAGCCTCCTACAACACTTAATTCTGGCAGGAAAAAGAAGCCAAAAAAGTAAAATTACGGCTCAAAATTTTGTATATCAATAATAAACATCCATATTTGCTTTGCTGCAACCCTTAATAAACTATGCAAAACGAATTGGATTACGACTCTCAGCGAGAAGTCTTTACTAAAATTGTCAAGGCCGGCAAACGCACTTATTTCTTCGATATTAAAGCTACAAAAGGCCAGGATCACTACATTACCGTTACAGAAAGTAAGAAGGTAAATATCAATGGAAAAGAAGCTTTTCAAAAGCACAAAGTTTTTCTTTACAAGGAAGATTTTGATAAATTTTCAGAAACCTTACTGGAAGTGATGAATAAAGCCAATGAATTGAATACCGGAGAAAGTTCAAATCCTTCCTATACGAGTGATGTTCACTTTGAGGATCTATAAACTTTGAACAATCTTTCAACATCCTGCTCGTTGAAAAAAATAGCAGGAAAAAATGGCGTTTAGGTCATTTCAATAACTTATCTTTATCCACAAATTTACAGTGCTCTTATGGGTAAAATTATCGCAATAGCGAATCAAAAAGGTGGTGTTGGCAAAACAACTACAGCAATTAATTTGGGTGGATGTTTTGGTGTTTTGGAGTACAAAACATTGCTGGTCGATGCTGATCCGCAGGCAAATGCTACCTCCGGAGTTGGACTTGATCCAAAAAACTCCCGCAACATTTACGATTGTTTGATCAATGATGTACACCCGTCAGAATTGATCATTCCAACAAGTAATCCTAATCTGGACATTATCCCTTCCCACATCGACCTGGTTGGTGCTGAGCTGGAGATGATCAACATGCCGAATCGTGAGCAGATGCTGAAGCAGGCGCTTGACAAAGTGAAAGATCAATACGATTTCATTATTATCGACTGCTCTCCTTCCCTGGGTTTGATTACTGTAAATGCCCTGACAGCAGCAGATTCTGTAATGGTGCCTGTTCAATGTGAATACTTTGCATTGGAAGGCTTGGGGAAATTATTGAACACGATCAAGATCATTCAGGGTCGTTTGAACCCTGAGCTGGAGATAGAAGGAATTGTTCTAACAATGTACGATACGCGTTTACGCCTGGCAAACCAGGTTGTAGAAGAAGTGAAAACACATTTCCAGGATTTGGTTTTCGACACGGTAATCCACCGCAATACGAAATTAGGAGAAGCTCCAAGTTTCGGAGAAACCATCGTCATGCACGAAGCTACCAGCAAAGGAGCTATTAATTATTTGAATTTCGCACGTGAAATTCTTCAACGAAATGATTTAACAAAAATCGGTAATAACGACAAACAATTTCAAGTAGG
>DJFP01000072.1:22740-23183 GCA_002432565.1 Flavobacteriales bacterium UBA5869 | reverse complement strand
CGCACAAATTTCGAGAAAGATGCATTAAACGAATTGAAAGATTCCATTGCAATTCACGGAATTATCCAGCCTTTAACAGTTCGAAAACTGAGTAAAGATAAATATCAGCTGATTTCCGGTGAAAGACGTTTTCGCGCATCTCAGTTAGCAGGATTAGAAGAAGTGCCTGCTTACATTCGTGTTGCGAATGATCAGTCTATGCTTGAAATGGCTTTGGTTGAAAACATTCAGCGTGAAGACCTGAATGCAATTGAAGTGGCTCTCTCCTACCAGCGATTGATTGATGAGATTGGTTTGACACAGGATCAATTGTCACAAAAAATATCGAAAGGAAGAACAAGTATTACCAATCATTTACGCTTGTTGAAACTTCCTGCCGAGATTCAGCTTGGCGTGCGCGACAACCTTATTTCAATGGGACATGCACGTGCATTGGTGTCTTC
>DJFP01000072.1:12731-22693 GCA_002432565.1 Flavobacteriales bacterium UBA5869 | reverse complement strand
CGCACCAGTGAAGAAACACCAAACGTACCGAAAACAGCTTCCACTCCGGAACTGTCGACTATACAGGAAGTTTTCAAAAATCACTTAAGCGACCGTATTTCTTCGAAAGTAGAGATTAAGAAAACACATTCTGGAAGCGGTAAGATCTTAATAAACTTCTCATCTGAGGTGGATTTAAATCGAATCATCGAACTGTTGAACAAAACGCAATAATGCACAAAATCGTTGGTGTTTTCATTTTAGTTTGGTTTTCACTTTATGTAAACGCCCAGGATTCTCTTGTTGTTGCTTCTCCGAAGGATTCCGTTAAAACGCATTCCTGGAAAAGGGCTTGTCTTTTCTCTGCTGTCGTGCCTGGTTCCGGCCAGATTTACAATCACATCGCTATGCCGAAAGGCAAAAAGAAAGCCTATTGGAAAGTTCCACTGATTTATGCCGGACTGGGGGCAACTACCTATTTTGTGGTTAAGAACAACATGCTGAAGAATGATTATCGTGCAGAGTACGAATCCCGTAAAGTTGGCAATGCGCCCGGGAATTTCCTGGAATACGATGATCAAAGTTTGCTTTCTTTATATGCCCAGCATCGGAACCGGCGTGATTTTGCTATACTGGGAATGGGACTTGTTTATCTATTGAATATTGTGGATGCCGGAGTTGAAGCTCATTTTGTCAATTTCGACATCAGTGAAGATTTGTCACTCTCCATCCATCCCACAACTTATTTCCCGAATGCTTACGGAGTTTCTTTTCAATTTAAATTTCGTTAAAAGTTAAATTCGGAAGCTGAAAACAGTATTTTTGCGCTACATGAAAATCGGACTGATCGGATACGGAAAAATGGGGAAAGCGATTGAGCGCATTGCTCTGGAACGCGGACACTCCATTGTTTATAAAGTAGATTCCAAAACAACTATTGACCAGGTTGACCTGAGTCAGGCAGATGTTGCAATAGAATTCACCCAGCCGGGATTGGTGATCAAGCACATTGAAGCTTGCATGGAGCAGAAAACTCCGGTTGTTGTCGGAACAACAGCCTGGCAGGACCAATTACCTTATGTTGCTACTTTAGTAACCGAGAAAACAGGTTCTTTGCTTCACGCATCTAACTTCAGCGTCGGAGTAAATATTCTTTTCAACATCAATGAAAAGCTTGCTTCCCTGATGAATCCGCATCCGGAGTATAAAGCACAAATCGAAGAGATTCATCACATTCAGAAATTGGATGCCCCAAGTGGAACTGCGGTTTCCCTGGCACAGGGTATTCTTCAGAATAATCACAATTATACTTCTTGGAAATCGGAAACAGGGTCCTGGCCGGAAACTTCGGAGCACGAACTTCCGATACAGGCTTTGAGAGAGCCCGATGTTCCCGGAACACATACTATTTCATATACTTCAAACGTAGATACTTTAACCCTGAGCCACGAAGCACATTCCAGAGACGGATTTGCCCTTGGCTCCGTCATTGCAGCCGAATTCCTTCACGGAAGGAAAGGAGTTTACACCATGCGCGATGTACTAGCATTTTAATTCAACCCTATGAACGTACTTTATTATTTCTTGTTCCTGCTTCTTATCCATCCGATCATTTCTTTGTGGTGGAAATCTTTTGAACGAATGGGAGCTAAATCCTGGCAGGCATTTGTACCGGTTTACAATTATTACATTGTTTTCAAGTTCGGAGCCGGCAAACCATGGTGGTGCTTGTTGATGTTCATTCCCGGGATACATATCGTGATGTGGATGGTGGCAAATGTTTCTTACATCAGAAGATTCGGGTTTTATTCCATTGCAGATACCCTTCAGGGAATCTTCTTTCCTTATTTGATCTTGTGGAAGATCGCAAACGATCAAAATTTACCGGCACTGGCTCCTACTAACTGGGCAAGTCCTGTTGAAGCTGCAAAAAGAGCAAACAGCGATCACCTGACATTATTTTTGGCCTTACCGGTTATAGGTCATGCTGTTGCATATATTTTCTCGTTCCGTTCAAAAAGAATCGGAAAAAAATCTGCGATCAAAGAATGGGGAGACTCCATCATTTTTGCACTGGTTGCTGCAAGCATTATTCGTACATACGTTTTTGAACCATTCCAGATCCCTACAGGTTCCATGGAGAAAACCTTATTGGTCGGGGATTTCTTATTCGTGAACAAATTGGCTTACGGACCGAAAGTTCCGGTTACACCTCTCTCCTTCCCTTTGGTTCACAACACCATTCCATGGATCAATGTGAAATCCTATTTGGGAATTGAAAAAAGCAATTACTACAGATTACCCGGATTTGGAAAGGTGAATCGTTACGATGTAATGGTATTCAATTATCCGTCCGGAGATACTGCGATTTATGATCCCCGCGTGCCAAATGGTTTGATGGGACACGATTACCACCAGGTTGTAAACAGCGAGGCTTTGTGGTATTGGTTCCAGGAGGCATCACAAACACACCGTGAAGCTTTTCAGATCCTTCAGCAGAAAGCCATGACAACCGGGGAGAATGCAGAAACCCTGATCATGGATAGTTTGGGAGGCGAATTTATCCAAAACGTTGAAAAATGGAGAAACAAGGCAAGAACAGCAATTGCAAGCGGAGTGACTTATTCACGCGGAGGAATGCCTGAAAAAGGCTTGAACTACATCGAACATTATGGGGTCATTTACAGACCTGTTGATAAGCGTGAAAACTACATCAAGCGATGTGTGGCAATTCCCGGAGATGAAATCGAGATCAAGAACTCTGTTTTATATGTCAACGGAAAACCGGCGAAAGTATTCCCGAATCAAAATATGGCTTATACCATAAACCCTTCAGGAGAACCTTTATTGGAGCGTTATTTAACTTCTTTGGGATTATCACAAGACGAGGGTGATTATGTAATGAATGGTAACGGAATAGAAGTGGTATACTTAACCAGCTCAAAACTGGCAGAGTTAAAGAGATTATCTCCGAAAACTTCTTTTGACTTATACCTAACGCCTCAGTATTCGGATGATAAAGCATACAAGCCAACGAATTCCGAATTGATCCGCAACCTGGACAATTTCCCGAAGGATTTTTATGTAAACAATACGGTTAGTGATTTTACGAAATTCAGAATACCGGCAAAAGGAGCTGTTGTAAAATTGACTAAAGACAACATTGCGTGGTACCGAAGAGCAATTACTGCTTATGAAGGCCACAAGCTGCAGGAAAAGAATGATGAAATTTATATTGACGGTAAGAAAGCAACTACTTATAAGTTTGCCATGAATTACTATTGGTTAATGGGAGACAACCGTTACAATTCTGCGGATTCAAGAGTTTGGGGGTATGTTCCGGAAGATCACGTAGTAGGAAAAGCATCGGTGGTTTGGTTCTCAAAAAGTGCATTTACAGGTGTTCGTTGGGACCGTATGTTTACAAAGATCGAATAATTCATGTCCGCTGTTTTTCCGATTGCCTATTTTGGAAGCGTTCGTTATTTCCAGGATTTGGTAAAGTTCAAACAGGTTGTTTTTGAGCATTCTGATCATTTACCGAAACAAACCTTCCGCAACCGGATGGTGATTTTAGGGTCACAAGGATCACAAGTGCTTACAATGCCTCTTGAAAAACCCTTCGGATCAAAAACAGCCACAAAAGATGTCTTGGTTTCTTACCAGCNNCCCTATTTTGAGCACTACGCTTCTGATATTGAAAAATTGCTTTTCAAAAAGCATCAATTCCTGGTTGATTTTGACCTGGAAATCACGCAATTCTTTTTAGACACCTATCAATTGCACGTTGATTTTTCATTCACAGAAAAGTATGAGGCTTCATACCCGGAAGATCACCGGACTTGTGACTATGAAAATTTAAAAATGACCGGAGAATACAACCAGGTATTATATACTCAAAAGCAATTCAATCCGCAGGTTTCTATTCTTGATTTGTTATTCTGCGAAGGTCCTATCGGACGCAGGGTAATCATTTAAGTGTGTTTTTAAAAAAATTAAAACATTGAAAAACAGTTGTTTAGTTTTTTTAATGATTTTTTATCTGTTTTTTTTTACCTGATCAGTTGCATTTCAAATTACTTGTTGTATATTTGTTATGATTTAGGTGGTTAGGTTAGGTTGATTAGTGAATGGAGTTAGGACGCCCGTCTTAGCTCCATTTACGCTTTTAGGGCTTTGCCAACTCCACCAGTGTTCCTTTATTCGTTTTTTGATTCTTATATTCGAAGGGTAATCTTTCGCGGTAGAGATACTTTTTCTGTGTCGATTCGAATGGACGATAGATGTAATAGACACTGTTTCCCTTAATTTGGATGTTCTCCGGGTATTTAAACTGTAATTCAACCGGAAGGCTCAATTTCCCGGTCTCTGTGTCAAAATGCCGCAATTGTGCTTTTCCTGCAAGTTCGTAATGGATATAGATTTCTCCTGTTTCATAATCCTGTATCAAATGCTTCTTCCACCCGTTCTCTTTCGGCTGCAAATGATAATAGATCGGGATGCTGTCAATAAGATCTCCCTGGTAAGAATATTTGAACAACAAATTCTTGTAATGGTCGAACAGGAAGACCGAATCGTTACGTTCAAAAATCGGTGCATAAAGTTCTTTGTAGTAAATGGAGTTGGTGAAATAATACATTCCAACCCAAACCTCTTTATCAACTCCTGTTTCGTTTTCTTTTTCCTTAGCCCACAATTTTGTCCGGACATCTACCCATTTAAATTCAGAACGGTAAAGTTCCATCATCAGATCATCCTGTACTTTAGCGATTTTGCGGTAGCTTGAATCAACAATATCAAAAGTGAAATAATCAAAGGCCGGATAATTCGGATTGAAATTTGAAAAATAATATTTCGTAAAAGCTGTATCTACAATCGGGGCAATATAAGTCATGTAGTATTGCTTTTCGATTTGCGCTATTTGGATCTGCCGGTTTTTTTGGTGGATTCCGTAAACATTTTTCTCCGTCAGCACATGAGGATTCCCCCTGTAATCGCGGATCAGTTCCTCCCCTTTTTCGGGTAATGGAATTTCTCCCAGCAGATTGGATCCGTCGTAAAGAACCAATTCCGTTCCTTTCTTCAAATTTTTCGGATAGGTTAATAATAGCAGGTTATTATCCGGTAAGAACTCAAAATCGTTTACAGAAACACGTGTCGACTCGAAAACCGTATCCGGAACTCCTATCGGTTTCACAACCACTTCATCGATTAAACGCTCTTTGGAATAATACATGCGGGCTTGGATAGTCAGCGTGTCGGATGTTTTTCCCGAAAACACTTTTGCAGGAATTTTATCAAGCAGGTTGAATGCAATATGTTCTAATTCAAAACGGGTTATTTCCCTGGTTGAAACACGGAAATACGCGATCCCTTTTAAAGATGTATACTGAGACGCAGCCAATGAATCGCCCTGGTATTGCCGAATGTATACCCGTGAAACAGGATCTCCGTTACTTCGGTCTTTGGTAATAATCCGAACCGTAGTAGTTTGACTAAATGCGGTTACTGAGATTAAGAGCAGAAAAGCAAGGTGTAAAATCGGTTTCATGACTGTTAATTTCTCTAGAGATGCAGGGTTATCCCATTTTCCATAAAAAAATAGTGGGCACACGATTAATCGCGTGCCCACCTGTATTATTACC
The DNA here is from genome assembly GCA_002432565.1 of Flavobacteriales bacterium UBA5869. Classification (GTDB taxonomy): domain Bacteria; phylum Bacteroidota; class Bacteroidia; order Flavobacteriales_D; family Crocinitomicaceae; genus Fluviicola. The sequence continues at coordinate 17,069 of DJFP01000072.1, read as the reverse complement.
TGATAATAACATTACAATTTCAAAAGCCAGCCAAAGCTGTCTTCAATTTTTCCTGATTTGAGATCATCCAAATAAGCATGTACCTTCAACGAGAAAGTACGTGTCTCAACCGGAGGGAGGATCAAATCTTCATCCCTGTAACCAATTTTAGCAATATGCGCAATGGTTGCTGCAGTTCCTGCTCCAAATGCTTCGGTCAAACGACCTTCTTTATGAGCCTGCACAACTTCTGCAACTGAAACCTTACGCTCTTCTACAGGCATTCCCCATAAATTTGCAACTTCTATCACCGAACGCTTGGTAATACCTCTAAGGATAGTATCACTTTCTTCAGATGGAGTAATCAATTTTCCGTCGATCACGAACATGACATTCATGGTTCCTGATTCTTCGATGTACTCGTGTGTTTTTCCATCCGTCCAAACCAACTGATGGTATCCTTTCATTTGACCCAATTTAGCAGGATACAAAGCAGCAGCATAATTTCCCGCCGTTTTTGCTCTTCCCACTCCGCCAGCTGATGCTCTTGTGTAGAACTCTTCAATTTTCACATTCACAGGCTCACTATAATAAGCCCCAACCGGACATGCAAAAATTACAAAGCGATACGTATCAGAAGGACGGATACCGATATATTCATCAGTCCCAAACAAAAAAGGTCTTAAATACAACGAGTATCCTTCCTTATTCGGTATCCAATTACTTTCAATCTCAACGAATTTGCGCGTCAGTTCAACGAATACATCTTCAGGAATAACAGGCATGCACATGCGCTCACAAGATTCTTCGAATCGTTTTGCGTTCATGTCCGGTCTGAAGATAGCCACTTCACCACCATCCATTCTGTAAGCTTTCAATCCTTCAAAAATTGACTGCCCGTAATGGATAACAGACGTAGCCGGGTGCATGGAAAGTGGTCCGAATGGAATAATCTCAGGATCCTGCCATGCGCCATCTTTGTAATCCATGATCAGCATGTGATCGGAGAAAACTCTACCAAACGGCAAGTTATTCCAATCAACAGCATTTAGTTTTGACTCTTTAGTAAGAGTAACTTTAATATTGTCTTGTAATATCATAACGACTAATAGTTATGCGAATATACCTAAATTAGTTGACGATTCCATGCACATCCCGGAAGTAATTCCAATATTTGCAGCAACATGTACTCTTAATATAACCAAACAAAAATGCCCGGACTTACATCACTTTCATTGAAAAACCATTCAATGAGAAAACTACTGCTTTGCTTTTGCCTGTCTCTCTTTTCTTCCGTTCGTGTTTTCGGACAGACACATTCCTTTAGCGGGAATATCGGCAAATACCCCATATACCTGGAATTTACGATTGATGGAGCCTCAGTCGAAGGATATTACTTTTATAAAAACAAACTGATTGACATTTCCTTATCCGGCAGTCATAAATCGGGATTGATTACACTGACTTCTAAAGATGTTTATGGCGAATATGCTGAAGATCCTGAGGTTTTTAAGTTTAAATGGCCCAATAAACTCATTGAGGGAACATGGACTTATAAGGGAAAAACAAGTTCTCTAAAGCTCACACCGCTGACCGCAAAAGAAACGAGCAGCCCGAAATGTGCTAATCCATACTGGCTGACACAAAATAACACCGACAATCCGCTTACACGAGTCAAGATCGGGCTTTTCAAACTCCAGGAAACTGATTCGGTAAGGATGATCAATCAAATCAGGATCCGTCAATTTCAGGAAATACATACCGGGATTACACTTTTTAGAATTGATTCCGGTTTGGTGACTTCCCAACAAGACGATGCCAATCAATACCTGGAATATTTGCAAATAGCCGAATACCTGGAAGCTTTGAGCTGTGCGTCTTACAATCAGGGTGAAGTTGACTTTATTTACAGCGTTTCAGATATTACACTTTCTAATGACCTGATGTGTTTTAGTGTCTTTAAGACTTGTTTCTGCGGGGGCGCTCATCCGAATGAAGAAAATTATGGGTTCAATTACAATTTAAGTAAAAAAGAAAAAATTACCTCTTCTGATTTTATTCTACCGGGTAAAGAAGAAGCATTTAACAACCGGGTTTATAACTACCTGGCAAACGTGAATTCTGAACTTTTTGATGAAAATGAACGCGCTGCATCCAGCAGTGTTTATACCGATTGCGGATATCATAATAAAGAGCTGTGGCAAATCTCCTATTGTGATTTTGTTTTGACTTCCGAAGGTGTTGAGTTACTGCCATCATTTCCTCACGCAGCCGCATATTGCATGAATCCCGAATGGTCGGTGATTCCCTATTCAGAATGGAAGGATCTGATAAAACCAGAGTTCTACAGCAAATTAAATAAGCTGAAGCATTAACTTTGTAAACCGATGTCAAACAAAAGCGTTGAAATTCTTTCCAATTATTGGGGCTATTCTCAGTTTCGTCCGCTGCAGGAAGAGATTGTTGATGCTGCTATTTATGGAAAAGATGTATTGGCGCTTTTGCCTACGGGTGGTGGAAAATCAATCTGTTTCCAGGTTCCTGGAATTGCCCGTGAAGGAATTACCATTGTCGTTTCTCCGTTGATAGCCCTTATGGAAGACCAGGTAACTCAGCTTCAAAAAAGGGGAATTCGGGCAAAAGCTTTAACCAGCGGACTTTCATTTAGAGAAATTGATATCCTGCTTGACAATGCCAAATTCGGAGGCGTTGATTTTTTATACATTTCTCCAGAACGTATTCAAACGCGCTTATTCCAGGAGCGGGTCAAACAAATGGAAATCGGGTTATTTGTAGTTGACGAAGCACACTGTATCTCCGAATGGGGCCACGACTTCAGACCTGCTTACACAGAGGTTGCCAAATTGCGGGAATTCCATCCGGAAGTACCTATAATGGCTGTTACAGCCACAGCAACTACAAAAGTAAAGGAAGATATCATTACCCATCTAAACCTGAAAAACCCGGAAGTATTCGAGGCTCCTTTTGACCGCACGAACGTCAGTTATGAGGTTTATCATGTTTCCAATAAGCTGGATGCTATCACAAAATGGATTCACAAGAATCCGGGAGATGTTGGGATTATTTACTGCCAGACACGCAAAAGTGTGAAAGACGTTATGATCTATCTGCAGGCAAGGAACATCCGGGCAAACATGTACCATGGCGGCATGAATTCCAAAGAGAGAAGTCTTGCTTTATCCGATTGGCTGTCTGAAAAAACACCCGTCATGGTTGCTACAAACGCTTTTGGAATGGGAATCGACAAACCGAACGTGCGTTTTGTGGCTCATTACGAAATCCCCAATAACCCGGAATCTTATTTCCAGGAAGCAGGAAGAGCCGGACGTGACGGTAATCAATCCCGAACTTTTGCTTTTATTGAACCGGCCGATATAGACGAAATAGCGGAACGGGTATTGGCACAGTTTCCAAGCACCGATAAGATTAAGTTGATTTACAGAGCCTTGTGTAATTACCTGAAGATTGCGATTGGTTCCGGCGAACATGAATCTTATGTATTGCAATTCAATGATTTCGTTAAGAAATTTAACCTGAATATCCAGGAAGTTTACCCTGCATTCAAGCTTTTGGAAATGAACGGAAGTATCTTGTTTTCAGAACAGGGATTAAAAGGTTCGCGAATTAAGATCAGCATTGACAACACGCATTTATATGGGTTCCAATTAAAAAATCCGGTTTTGGACCCGTTGATCACCTGGGTATGCCGAAATTATAGTGACGTTTTTGATTCCTTTTGTGAATTGGATGAAACAGAAGCCTGTAAGCGGCTGAAAATTTCAGCAGGTGAGCTGGAGCGCCAGCTTCGTTACCTGGAGGAACATGGAATCATTGATATTACCTGGCGCACAGATCTCCCGATGGTGACTTTCCTGCACGAACGTTTTCCGGATGATTACGTGGAATTAAAACCGGAAGTTTATCATTTCCGAAAAGAACGTGCTTTGGAACGCATGAACGTCATGAGACGTTTTGTTGAAGATAGACACTGCCGGCCACAATTCATTATTTCCTATTTCGGGCAGAAAAGTGATCCCTGTGGTAAGTGTGACTACTGCCTGGAACAGCGTTTACTGGAAAAGCATCCGCGGCTTGAACTGGAATTGATCGCCTTATTGGAAAGCAATGCCATGACTTTGGCTGAAATTATCGCCAGGTTTGACACTTCCTATTCTGCAAAAATCAAAACTACGCTTAGGGAGCTGATCAACGAAGAACGGATTATTTTTAGTGAACAACGTTTTTCCCTTCCCCGGTAACAGTTCTTTTCAAATCAATAATCTCGCGCTGTAATTCCTGGATACTCTTTGTGAGTGTTGAATCATCGATACGCATTTC
>DJFP01000072.1:8297-12725 GCA_002432565.1 Flavobacteriales bacterium UBA5869 | reverse complement strand
TTCACATTCACATAATAAGGCAGGTATAAAGGATTTGTAGAGCACAATTCAAACGACTGTTGTGTTTCGATAAAGTTGTTGACGATCTTGAAGACAATCCCGTCGTCTTTTGTGACTACGATACATGGAGTCCCGTTACGGATACTTCCCCAATTCTGAATGTATTCTGCTACGACAAAAGAACCTTCATCTACCGGAGGCATGGAATCTCCCATGATCGGAAACGAACGGTATTTACGATTTTTGGATAAGAACGGCAAACTAAACGTAGGAAGTACTTTCAGATAATCCGGATCTGCATAACCTGTTGTATAACCTGCTCTCGCCTGCTGCGGGATCAATTCAATCATTTCATTGTCATCTGCATCAACAAGCGACGTTAAAACACGTAAATTCTTTCCGTTGATATCGGCATAAAGACCGGAACTGATGGTTGTCCAGTCGCTTTCTGTAAACGTGGAAAAATCTTTGGTGAGCAAATCGTCGATCGGAACAGCATAATAGTGGCTTAAAGCAATCAGTGTATCAATTCCAGGTTCTGCAATTTCATTTTCATACCCTGAATAACTACTGCGCGTTAAACCGAGATCAGAAGCTACTTCTTCCTGTGATTTTTTCTTGCTTTTGCGAATCAGTTTTAAATTGTTCCCTAACTTCATGGTGATCAAATTTTAATCAAATATATGACTATTTTTTAATCCAACAATAGAACCGTATATTTTTTTATTCAAAAAGAATAATTATTCAAATCAATTGAGCGCAGTACCAAGCCCTCTGACTCTCTTGATATATACGAGAAATAAAGACTGATCTTCGAATTAACTTTCAGGCAAAAAGCTACCCGATTGTTTCCAAAAATATCATCGGACGGGTAAGCGATCAATCTGGTATCGTCAAATTTTGTCACTTTGACATAATCCAGCAATTCTTTGATTGTTTCATAACTCAGAGCGGTTTCTCCCATTGTTTTGTAGAGTTCCTCTATTCTACCTTCCTTGATTTGAGCTAAATTTTCCCGGAAAAGTTTTGCGGATTGTTCAAATACTTCCAAATTTTCGGCTATGTACCTATGATATGTCCCCCGATCATAAACATCTATTACTCCGTACTTTGTTTTTGTTTGTTTTAGTTTTCGCTGAAAATGCATGAGATCTTCTTGCCAGTTGTCTTTTGTAAGAGTGTCTTTTAAATGCAGGGAAATGGCTGCTCCGGATTTGTAATAAATTGCATTGTAAAATAACAGATCTGATTCCTGTTCATTTACCGACTCATTGAAAAGCTTTTCGTATTTGGCCCTAAACTCCAGCTTTTCGTTCATTTCAAGTGCCTTCTTAATCTTTGAAGGACTTGGACAAGCCGTTAGCAAGTTCATTACCAAAACAATTGAAACCGATTTAAAAAGTGATGTTCCCGAAAATTTCATGGTTAGACAGTTAATTGCTCATCCTTTCTTCCGTTGCTGCATATGCTGAAGCAGTTTATGTACTTCAAAGACGATTGGTCTCCCAATTAATTCCGAATAAACCTTCACGAATTTAGCTCCAAGGAAAATAATCTGGGAAGTGTAGTACATCCATGCCAGGAAAATCAATAAAGTTCCCGCAATCCCCATCTGGCTGCCGAAAAAGAAATTGGTCAGGTAAAATTTCAGGCCGATTTGTCCAACATGCAACAGGCACGCAGTAAGCAAACCGCCGGAAAGAGCAAGTTTCCACAAGACTTTTCCATCGTGCAGGAATTTATAAACCAGGGCAAACAAAAGCGTATTGATTCCCACTGAAACCAGCTGACCGACAACTTCCATACCCCATTTCGACTGGATATGAAGTAAGCTGAAAAGCTCACCGCTGACCGATAAGAAAATAGTTTCCGCCGTATAAAGCAATACGATAGAAACACCAAAAACCGCCAGCATGAAAACAGAAATCAGTTTCGTGAGAACCGTGTAAAAGATCTTTATTTTACGGTCATCAATCTTTACATGGATATCATAGAATTCATTAATACTCATACGAAGCGAAGAGATTAATGCGGAACTTGAGAACATCAACGCAATGATCCCGATGATATTCAGCACGACACTGCTTTTTTCAAAATGTACATCCGATAAAAAGTCCAAAATACCGGAGCTGTCTTTTAATCCCACCTGCTCTTCAAGTAATACTTTAATCAAACGCAGGATTTCGTCTTGTCCCATGATCTTTCCGAAACTGATTACAGCCAGGTAAATGATCGGGATAATGGCAAAAACCGCATAGTATGCAAGTGCTGCACCATGAAAAAAAGAATTCTCCTGGAAGAATTCCATGAACGTCCGTTTGAACAGGTGAAGAACCTCTCTCCAGTTAAGCTTTGGTATTCTTGCTTTTGAGCTCAATGCGTTTTACTTTTTTAAGCGATTTGTCTGCATGTAGTACAATTGTCTGTTTATCAGAAGTCCTGAAAAAAGATTTCCAGTATGCACCAAAGAATACTGCATCTGTAAACTCCACTTCAAAACCACCATTTTTGACAATTTTATACTCACAAGGTCGAAATAATATTTTAGTTTTCCCTGCTTTCAGTTCATTTAATTCTCCGAAATAAGTCCCTTCATCGAAACTGGAAGGATTGAAATAAAAGGCTTGCGGGGTGTCTACACGACTGAATTTCCCCTTATTCAAAAAAGCTATCCTGCCGCACCACTGCATCACTTCATCACCTTCATGGGAAACCAAAATACAAAGCGTATTGCGGATTTCTACCAGTTGTTTGATATATGCGCCGATCTTCAGCCTTAAATGCGCGTCCAGGTGAGAAAAAGGTTCGTCAAGCAATAATACTTCAGATTCCAAAGCAAGCGCACGTGCAATAGCCAGTCGTTGCTGCTCTCCGCCAGATAAATAACGCGCCTGCTGGGTTACTTGTTCATTCAATTCAACCAAATCCAGTAATTCATCACAAAAACGTTCGCGGTCTTTTTCATGCAGGTGCAGGATCTTCACACGAATATTTTCTCTAACCGTATGAAAAAGGTCCAGGCTAAAATCCTGGTTGACCAATTGAATCTCAGGATGTCCCGGAATCAAGCGTTCGGATGGGCCCGGAACACGTTCACCATTCCAGTATACATTTCCTTTGGATGCATCCAAAAGACCGCCCGTAATCTTTAAAAGTGTCGATTTTCCGCCGCCGCTCGCCCCCACAACCCCGAAAACTTCACCGGGCTTCAGATCGATAGAAATTCCATTCAGAATCTTCTTCTGATCGTTGTATGCAAAATGGACCTGCTGTATCGAAAGCATTAATTACGTAATTCCTTTGGAAAAGCACTTAACACAATGTAAACTCCGGGAACCGGGTTTTCTACTACTTCATCATCATTCAGGTAAACCTTCAGTTTTTGATGATCGTGGTCAATGATGTATTCATCCAGGCATTTCTCAGAAAACACGATAGGTGTGGCTCCGTTCTCTCCGTGAAAGATAAATTGGATCACATCCTGGATCTCGTAATGAAAAGCCTTCCCTTCCCCAATTTCTCCCGCCAGAACAAAAGGCTGGTCACGAACAATCTCCAGCACATCCGAAGAATCTGTCAGGCGGAACTCATCCTCCCATTCGTAGCGGATATTTTCAGGAGAATCTTTTCCTTCGTGCTTTTCCTGAGCATATTCTTCCGAAAAAGAATTGTTTTTTAGAAATACTTGAATTGAGTACGACATTTTACTTTTTATGAGATCAGAAACAAAGATACTTAATTATTGAATTGCGAATTAACAATTACAAATTCCAAATTAGATGATAAATTCCTTAACCATTAAGCCTGTTCACCCCAAACGACCACTCAATTAGTAATTAGTAATTCTTTAATTGGTAATTTTTAAAACTATCTTTGCACAAAATTTCTTGTTATGTACTCCAGTGTTCAATTACTTCCTCACAAAACGCAATCTATGGAACGCAGACATCCGTGGATTTTTTCGGGCGCTTTGAAAGAGATGCCGAAATCTATAGAAGATGGTGAAGTAGTTGCTGTGTTGGACTCACGAAACAATGAAATTGCGAAAGGGCATTTCCAGCATGGCTCCATTGCTGTCCGAATCCTCACTTTCAACAAGGAATTGATCGACCAGGATTTTTTCAATAAGCGCATTTCCGATGCTGTGGAACTACGCAAGAAACTGCATATGTTCAGAGAAGATAACTCCATCTGTAGATTGGTCCACGGCGAAGGAGACGAACTTCCCGGATTGGTTATCGATTATTACGGCGGAGTGGCTGTTATCCAATGCCACAGTTTGGGTATGTACCTTCAGATCGATTTGATCAAGAATGCATTGGTCCATGCTTTGGGAACTGATCTGACAGCCATCTACAACAAATCCAAAGAAACGCTTCCGGGAAGAATTCCTGTAGAAGATGGTTATTTGTACGGAACTTGTGAAAC
>DJFP01000072.1:0-8290 GCA_002432565.1 Flavobacteriales bacterium UBA5869 | reverse complement strand
GCTTTAAAACAGGGAGCAAAAGAAGTTCATTCATTGGACAGCTCCAAAAAAGCCATTGAACTGACAGATGCAAATATTGAATTGAACGGCTTTAAAAACCACCAATCCATTGTGGCGGATGCTATGAACTTTATCCGTGAAACCGGGGAAGAATACGACATTATTATCCTGGATCCGCCGGCATTTGCGAAACACAGGGATAAAAGACACCAGGCAGTACAAGGGTACAAACGTTTGAATGCAATGGCCATTCAGCACATTCGTCCCGGAGGACTGCTCATGACCTACAGCTGTTCGCAGGTAGTTGACAAACAATTATTTACCAATACGATCATTGCCGCAGCTATTGAATCCGGAAGGACTGTTAAGATCCTGGAACAATTGCACCAGCCGGCAGATCACCCGATTAATGCATTTCACCCGGAAGGGGAATATTTAAAAGGGCTGCTTTTACAGATCATCTGATGCTGGATATACGCTATAAGAGCATTTTAACCGTCGCTCTTCCAATGATGCTCAGCGGATTCATTCAATCCGTNNGCTTTCTTAAGCCGTTTCAGCAAATTGGCTTATGATGCATCCGGAAGTGCCGGATTGTGGTACATTACCATGTACATGGTTTTCATCGGGCTTGGTGATGGAGCACAAATTGCTATGGCCCAAAAAGTAGGTGAAAGGAATGAAAGAGGATTTGCCGCTGTTTTCCAATCGAACTTTGCAATCCTTTTTATCGCAGCTATAATCTTGACGTTGCTGGTCCAGCTTGGCATGCCGACACTGATGAATTACCTGGTCACAAACAGCGAACTGGCAAAAGCCGAACAATCTTTTTTGGAAATCCGGAGTTACTCGTTCTGGGCAGCTACCATTACCATCAGTATTCAGGCTTCCTACCTTGCAGTAGGAAAAACCACCCTTGTACTGATCACCTCATTGATTGCAGCGCTTTCAAACATTGTGCTGGACTACTTATTGGTATTTGGTATCGAACCATTCCCCCGTTTAGGACTGGAAGGTGCGGCAATAGCTTCTACAGGTGCTGAATTTTTAGCAATGCTGTTCCTGCTCGCTACTTTGATCGGAGGAAAACTGAAGAATCAGTATCCTGTCTGGAAAGAGAACTTCATCAGCAAATTACAAGTGAAGGAAAACCTCAAAATAGGTATCCCCTTGTTATTCCAGGGAATTGTGGCACTTTCCATTTGGACGATTTTCTTTATCTGGATCGAACAAATGGGCGGAGACAATCTGACAGTATCTTTAAACATCCGCTACATCTATTTCCTGGCTTTTATTCCAATTTGGGGATTTGCAGCAGCTACCAAAACATACATCGCACAATATTTCGGAGCGAAAGAATTCGACAAAATCCCTGTCATACAGCGCAGAATCCAACTCCTGACAGTTTGTTTCCTGGTTCTGACATTCCACGGTTCCATACTTTACCCCGAGACATTGATCCGTTTGGTTTCGGAACACCCGGAACATGTAGCTAAAAGCGCCCTGATCCTCCGCATAGTCAGCGGTTCTATATTCATTTACGGTTTAGGAAGTGTTTATATCCAAACCATCAGCGGAATCGGGAAAACGCGGACAACTTTTTTAGTGGAATGCCTGGCAACGACTTTATACATTCTTTTCGCTTACCTTTTTATTAAAGTCTGGAACTGGCCTGTTCAATGGGTTTGGCTGGTCGAATATGTTTATTTTATTACGATTGGATTCACTTCCTTTATGTACCTGAAATGGATCAATCGAACTAAAAATAAAATTGCTTATGAATAATTTACGCATCGTTTTCATGGGTACACCCCATTTTTCAGTTGGAATCCTGGAAGCTATTCAAGCTGCAGGAATGAATTTAGCAGGAATCGTGACCGTTGCAGACAAACCGGCAGGAAGAGGCCAAATCATGCATGAAAGCCCGGTGAAACAATTTGCTCGTGAACACAAAATTCCGGTCCTTCAACCTGTTAAATTGAAAGATCCCGAATTCCTGGATCAGTTAGCCGCTNNTTGGTTGGAGTAGTGACTGTGGCCGACAAACCTGCCGGTCGCGGACAGCAGATGAATGAAAGTGCCGTGAAGGTCGCTGCAAAAAAACACGGGCTTCCTATTCTTCAACCGGTTTCTTTAAAGGACGAACAATTCCTTTCTGAACTGAAAGCATTGAATGCAGATGTTTTTGTAGTAGTTGCTTTCCGAATGCTTCCGACTGAAGTTTGGAAAATGCCGAAACTCGGAACATTTAACCTGCATGCATCCCTGCTTCCCGATTACCGCGGAGCTGCTCCGATCAATTGGGCTATTATTAACGGAGATACGAAAACAGGAGTAAGTACATTCTTCATTGACGAAGCGATTGATACAGGAAACGTTATCGGTCAAACAGAAATGATGATCTCCGAAGACGAAAGCGCCGGAGAACTGCACGACCGGATGATCGAAACGGGCGGAAGTTTAGTTGTAGATACCCTCAACCGCATTGCAGCCAATGAAGTAAATCCGATCCCGCAATCCGAGTTGGGAACAAGCATGCGTCCGGCTCCGAAATTGTTCAAGGAGAATACTCAAATAGACTGGAATGCGAATCCTGCAGCGATCCACAACTTGGTGAGAGGATTGAATCCATATCCGTCAGCCTGGACAACCTGGAAGAACTCAAAAGGAGAACTGAAGAATGTGAAGGTTTTTAAAACACGGATTACGGAACAAAAAGGAAACGGATCGATTGGTTTATCATCGACCAAGACCCAGTTATTTGTTGATACCAACCAAAAACAGCTCGAAATTTTGGAATTCCAGGTGGAAGGAAAGAAGAAAATGACCTCAAAAGAGTGGTTGGTGGGAAATAATTCATCCGATTGGACCATTCCTTTGAACTAAATTTCATCGTGGAAAAGCCCAAATTCTTCTGAAAACCCCTAAAAACAGGGATGCTTATCAACAAATGCGTTTATTTATCAACAAAATTGGCGCTTTTTAGTGTTTGGTCTTGGTAGAGAAGCATATTCATATATTTTTGTTGTGTTAATTATTAGAAATCATTCAAAAAAAACCAAACTATGAACAAAGCAGAATTAATTGATGCGATTGCTTCTGAAGCAGGATTGTCTAAAGCTGATGCTAAAAAAGCATTGGATGCATTTGTAGGTGCTACAGCTGGAGCATTGAAAAAAGGAGACCGTATTTCTTTGGTAGGATTCGGATCTTTCTCAGTTTCTAAGCGTGAGGCTAGAACTGGTCGTAACCCACAAACAGGAAAAGAAATCAAAATCGCAGCTAAGAACGTAGTACGTTTCAAAGCTGGTGCTGAGTTATCCGGAGCGGTTAACTAAGAACGATATTCTTTAGAGAAAAGGTCCTCTTCTTGGCTAAGCCGAGAAGAGGATTTTTTTTGCCTCTTACTTTTTTCCAAGGACTCACCGTCGCTGCTGTAATAACTTTTAAGAAGTACTAATTTATTCTTCCGAAATTTTAATTCGTATACACTACATTTCCTTAGTTGATCCATACACTTCAAGAGATAGCTCATTCAATCACTTTAGATCTTGGTCATTTTTAGATACATTGGCTGATAGAAACGCTAATAATGAGAACGCTCAGCAATCCTTCTCTCTACAAAAACGGCCAGATGATGGTGCGTGTCGGCGAAACCGGCAACGTCTTCAATTTGTCGTCCTTAAAGGATTTTGAGCGATCAATGACTTCTCATTGCTTTGCCATTAAGTTTGTGCGAGACGGAATCGAGCGCTATACCATTAACAACCGTTCGTATACGGTTCATTCCGGCTCGTATCTTTTAATGAACGGCTACAAAGAAGGCCGTGTAATTATTGACAGCGAAAAGGATGTAAAGGGCATGTGCCTGAATATTTCCAATGAGCTGATTGCAGATGTTGTTTCAACCATTCAGGCTCCCGACACGCCTGTTTCCGACCTTGAGCTATCCAACTTCTTTTACAGCAAAGAATTCCTGGAGAACCAATACCACGCCCCACATACGGAACTGGGACGAAAACTTCAGCACATAAACAACAGTATCAATAACCAGACCTTTACCCATGATCTGGTAAACCAGGAACTATTCTACCAACTGGCTGAGGCATTGGTTAGTGACCAGGTACTGGTTTTTAAACAGCTTCAATCCATCAAAGCAGTAAGGAACGAAACACAGCGTGATTTATGCCGCCGTGTTTTAAGAGGAAAAGAGTTCATTGATTCGAACTATTCGGAAATACTAACCATTGAAAACATCGCACATACAGCCGGAATGTCCGAGTACCACTTCTTCCGCTTATTCAAACAAGTGATAGGCTTTACCCCCTATCAATACATACTTTCAGTAAGATTAAGGCATGCTGCGCTGTTGCTAAAAGCAGATTATTCGGTGTCTGATGTAGCTGTTTCAACAGGGTTTGCAGATATTTATTCCTTTAGTAAAGCATTTAAGAAGCACTACAAAATTCCTCCAACTCATTACTCAACCAGGTTTTAAAACCGTTCAACACGGAATAAACTCTTTTACACAAATTAGCACTGATTTACAAGCAACTTCTCTCGAAATAGAACATCTTTGTAAGACAGTTCTATTTTCAATGACCCATGACCAAAACACACTTCAATTCCCTTATTCTATTCCTTTCTTTTTTAATACTTCAATCCTTTCAGGACCTATCTGCACAGCAAATTAATGTTTCAGGAAAAGTCAAAGGAATTGATCCGCAATCACCACCGATTGTAAGATTATGTCTTGCTTCTGATTCTTCATTGGTAAAAGCCGCAATCAGCGATTCATTGGGGAATTTTGAACTGGAGATTTCAAAAACGGGAACATTTGTCGTTATCATCGACCAAATAGATTACCAGAAATTTGTAAGTCCCGGTTTTCAGATAGATTCAACGGCTTCACGGATCGAATTACCGGAAATTTCAGTGAGTGCCCCTGTCACCGCGTTAGACGACGTCGTTATCACCGTTAAAAAGCCATTTATAGAACGTAAAATTGACCGCGTTGTTGTAAACCCGGATGCACTTGTCGGAGGTTCCGGAACAACAGTCCTTGACCTCCTGGAAAAAGCACCTGGGGTTACGGTAGATATGAACGGGAATATTTCTTTAAAAGGAAAAGCCGGAGTACAGGTTTTCATAGATAACAAACCTACATATATGTCACAGGAAGATCTTGCGGGCTATTTACGCTCATTGCCTTCAAATATGGTTGCTTCCATTGAGATAATGACTAATCCGCCCGCCAGGTACGATGCTTCCGGGAATGCCGGGATCATCAATATCATTTTGAAAAAACTGAAGGAAAAAGGATTTAACGGTGGAATTACTCTAAGTTACGGCCAGGGAAGATATTACCGCACCAATAACAGCTTCAATTTCAACTACCGGGTCAGCAAGATCAATCTCTTCTCGACTCTGGGCTGGAGCCAAAACAATTCATACCAGGACTTAGATATCAATCGTTATTACTTCACTCCGGATGGTCAGACAAGCTCTTCTTTTTTACAGAATTCCTATATCAAAAGGGAACATGGCGGAAGATCCGCTAAGATCGGAATGGATTGGTACGCAAGTAAGAAGTCAACAATTGGTGTCGTGTTTTCAGGATTTTACAACCCTTCCAAAACCAGTCACGACAGCCATGCTTCCATTTTAGCGGCAGACAATTCTACTTCAGCTTTGGTTTCTGCCTATACGATGGCTGAAAACAGCTGGTACAACGGAAGTGCGAATGTGAACTACACCCTGAAAATAGACAGCTTGGGAAAAGAACTTGCTGTTAATGCGGATTATATCAGATACACATCGAACCAGGAGCAAACACTGGACAACCAGGTCAGAACTCCGGACGGAACGCCTGTCAGCAACCTGAACTTATATTCTTCGCTCCCTGCTGACATAGCTATCAAAACCGCAAAAATAGATTATACAAATCCTTTAAAAAGCAATAACAGACTGGAATTCGGGATCAAGACCGCCTTTGTAAACACAGATAACACAGCAGATTTTTACGATGTAGACGCAAATGGTACCCAAACTCCGAATTACACCTTTTCAAACCGGTTCCTATATAAGGAAAATAACAACGCAGCTTATGCGAATTATGCTCAGGAATGGGGAAAGTTCGGTATGCAGCTGGGCTTGCGATTTGAAAGCATACAAATGAACGGGAACCAATTGGGGAATGCTTTGGTCAGTGATTCCAGCTTTAAACGCATGTATAATAGCTTGTTTCCTACAGCTTATTTTTCTTACAGTCCGGACAGCTTGAAATACCACCAGTTCAACATGTCTTTCGGCAGAAGAATTGATTACCCCAACTACCAGGATATGAACCCCTTCACTTACCCGATGGACGCATATACTTACTACGCCGGAAATCCTTATTTAAAACCGACATTCTCATACAATTTCGACATTACATACTCGTATAAAAGCCTGCTTTCCATAACTCTTGATTACAGCCTCGTTCATAACCTCATTAATGAGACCAACGAACAGGTAAACAACATTTATTACAGCCGCCCCGGAAATTACGGAAACCAAACAACCTATGGAATAAGCGCCAGCGGAGAGTTTAATCTAACCAAATGGTGGAATGTCCAGTACTATTCCGAGTTGAAAAATATCGGTAATAACACGGTGATTTATGATCAGCCGTTGGTTGGCAACAGATGGTATTGGTACGTTGGTCCGGCATTCCGCTTTACCATCACTCCAAAATTCTCAGCAGACCTTGCAGGATTCTACCAAACACGTATTTTGTCCGGTCAGTTCCTGACAATTCCCGTAGGGTCCATCCGGGTTGGGTTGGCATATAAAATCCTGAAGGAACAGGGTTCTGTTAAACTAAACCTATCCGATATCCTTTACACGAATCAACCGGGCGGAGACATTCGCAACATCGCTAATTCAAAAGCGAATTGGCTGAGTAAACTGGATACGCGGGTTTTGACAGTGAGTTTTTCTTACCGATTCAGCAAGGGAAAAGCATTGAATGCACGTCAGTCAGGAGCTTCCGATTCGGAGAAGCAGCGGGTTAATGCGAATTAATTTTTTTGAAAGAATTAAGATTCCAAGTAGGGGCGAAAAATTTTTCGTCCCTACTTTATTGATCATTTCAAATTAGCAGTTTTCGACAAATAGTTCTGCCGCGACCTGCGTAGTTTTATCTCATAATTTTTAAAATCAGTTTATGAGAATATACTACCTGCTTGTTTTTTTAATGCCCCTGCTTATAGCTCCGAATTCAGGAAAAGCTCAAATATCAGCCGGTTTGGATAGCGAGCTGCAACATACGCTCGATAGTATGAAAACCGTTCTTGGGGCAAAATCGCTCAGTGCAGCCATCCAGGTTTCAGATGGTTCGGTGTGGGCTCATGCTGTCGGTACTTCTTCTGTTTCAGAGGATGTAACACCCAATGACTCGTATTTAATAGGAAGTGTCGCCAAAACCATCACTTCAGCTTGTATTTTACAGTTAGCGGATGAAGGTACATTGAATCTGGACGACAGTCTGTACGAATGGCTGCCGACAATGCCATACATTGATACAACTATTACAATCCGGCAGTTATTGAACCACACAAGCGGGCTTTATGATGTATTAAGCCACCCGCATCACCAGGATTCACTTTTAGCTGATATGTCACGAATCTGGACACCTGAAGAACTGATAGACCGGTTTATTTCACCACCGCTTTTTCAACCCGGAGCTTCGTGGTCCTACTGTAACACCAACTACTTCCTGTTGGGAATGATTATTCAGGAAGCAACCGGAAATCCGTTTTATACAGAACTACGTAACCGATTCTATGACCCTTTGGGATTAAGTACTTTTTTCATCCCTGCTTTTGAAACTGTCACAGCACCGATAGCGCACGCATGGCTGGATATTACCGGAGACGGAATTTTGGACGATGCTCATAATTTCTACATGAGTTATCTTTCCTTAAATTCCACAGCAGGAGCTGCAGGCGGCTACTTCTCTACTCCAACCGACTGTACCAAATGGATGCGAAAATACATGCGCGGGGATCTGTTGTCACCTTCTGTNNGGTTTCCTCGGTTATGAAGCTTACGGGCACGGTGGTGACCTGGTTTATCATGCTTCTTCCTGGTATTTTCCGGAATTCGATCAAAGTATCACTGTTTTCACCAACGATAACACTAAAAACTCCTGGACACTGCTGCCTGTGGTACGTGAACTGCTGCGAACTTATGTAAACAATCATACAGCTTCACTGGAGGAAAGCACGATCAGCAATATCTCTGTAGG
>DJFP01000029.1:10736-13982 GCA_002432565.1 Flavobacteriales bacterium UBA5869 | reverse complement strand
CGTCCATTGATGGTCCTCAATCCACATAAACTTATCTTCGTTCATTCCCACAAAAGGATCCGGAAGCTGTTTGGCCGCAATTAAGGCTTCCTGAACAGATCCCTTTTCGCCGAGTTTTATCCATGCTTTGGAAACCGGATGTTGCACTTTCCAGGATAAATTGGTTTGTCCCATCATGTGACTTGTCCAAAAAATCAAGACAGCTAAAAGGGCGGATCTTACCATTTTCGATCAAAAGGAGTATCAATTAATTCGTCGCGGTCATTTGTTTTCAAGGCATAATTGAATCCATTGTACACCGAAAAACCACCGACTTCCCCCTTAGTATTTATTGCAATAAACGCACATTGTAAACCGGTCATATCCTTGTGTTTACGGATCAAACGCTGAACGGTTTCTTTACATGCCTGTTCGGGGCTTTTTCCCTGACGCATCAACTCCACAACAGTGTGCGCTCCGGCTATACGGATAATGGATTCTCCCAAACCGGTTGCTACAGCCCCTCCCACTTCCTGGTCCACGAATAATCCGGAACCGATAATCGGGGAATCCCCCAAACGTCCGGGAAGTTTATACGCCCAGCCCGAAGTTGTACAAGCTCCGCTGATCCTTCCGAGATTATCAATTGCCAATAAACCGATCGTGTCGTGATTTTCGTGATTGATCTCAGGTTTTTTAACCATCTCAGCCTGCTCCTTCTTCCATTTTTCCCATTCTTTTTTTACTTCGGGAAGCGGTGTCTTAATGGTTTCGAATTTATGTTTCAGCGCATATTGTTTTGCTCCGGCTCCAACCAGCATTACGTGCGGAGTGTTCTGCATAATGTGCTTTGCAACGGAAATCGGATGGGCAATTCCTTCCAGGCAGCCTACAGATCCGCAATTCGACTCCCAATCCATGATACATGCATCGAGGGTCACGTGACCTTCACGATCAGGCATTCCACCGATCCCAACACTGCGATTCGTTACATCACTCTCTGTTTGTCTCGCACCTTCTTCTACTGCATCCAGCGAGCTTCCCCCCGCTTCAAGCTTCTTCCAGCCCGCCTGGTTAGCCGGCTGACCATGACTCCAGGTAGAAATCATTTTTGCCCCGCGGTTGTATTCGGAAGTTTCTGTTTCCAAAAAGTTCTCTTCCCTTGAAAATACGGGAGATACAACTGAAGCTGCTAATCCGACAGCTCCCAGTTTAACAAAAGATCTGCGTTCCATAATTTATTGATTGGCAATTTCGGATGCTAACCACTTTTGGAATTCNNGCAGCATATTTTGCGTGATCAGCGTAATCCTTCGCAAAATTGTGCAATCCATCATAGTTGGGTTGAGCACACATGTATAAATAATCATTGTTATCCGGATTCAAAACTGCTTCCACGACTCCTGTTGGAGGCATGGAAATCGGTCCCGGAGGCAGTCCCGCATACAAATAGGTATTGTAAGGACAATCTTTATTCCGGTGTTCGTATGTCAGACGCTGAACACCTTCCAGCTGGTCTCCCCAACAGAACTTAAAGGTAGGATCTGACTGCAATTTCATCCCTGTATTCAGTCGATTCAGGTACAAACGTGCAATAATCGGCCATTCGGACTCATTTTTGGATTGTTCACCATAAACAATAGAAGCCAGGGTAACTGCCTGAGACGGAGATTTCAGTCCCACTTCTTTCAGTTTTGCCATACGTTCCGGAGTCCAGAAATTCTTAAACTCTTTCGCCATACGCTCCAGGAACGCTTCCTTGTTGGTATCGTAATACATGCGGTAGGAATTCGGCATAAATAAAGCCGGCACCTGCTCCAATGTAAATCCATATTTATTCAGTGTTTCCTGGTCTGTGATGTAGTTTTCCAGCTCTGTGCTGTCGACCATAATGGCTCCCGAAACTTTTACACACAAATCATGAATGGTTTTGCAGTTATTGAATGTAACCACCACTTCCACTTCAAAATTTCCGCTTCTCAGTGAATTTAATAAATCGCGGTAAGATGTACCGGCGGGAAAATCGTACATTCCAGGCTCAACTTTATCAATAGTCAGCTCTTTGGACTTTGCCATGGAAAGAAATCCATCCGTATCGTTGATTACTCCGGCTTTTTTCAAATCAGCCGCAATATCTTCCAGTGAGCCGCGGTTATCAATGATTACACGCGCCTCCTTATCTGTTTTTTTCAGATAGGTCATCAAGGGCGTCCACCCGAAAACCAGTGCCACACCGATCAACATAACAGCAACCGCTGCAAATACTAGCTTTTTGTTTCTTTTCTTTCCAGACATTTCTGATATAAAATTTCATCCAACCAAATACCTTTCTCCAGGTACCATTCTTTTCTTACTCCCACTCTTACAAAACCTGCCTTTTCAAATAAGCCCACACTTGCCAGGTTATCGCTATGGATCGAACAATGCAGGTTGTGCAAGGCTAAAATCTGAGCTGCATATTTCTCAAGGAGTGTCAATGCTTCAAAAGCATAACCGTGTTTCTTATTGTCTTCGTCAGCAATTAAAATCCCAACTGCAGCACGAAGGTGTTTAAAATCGACCTGGTACAGGTCAATAGCCCCAATTGGCTCTTTGGTTCCGTTCATACAAATCATCAAACGCAATTGTCCGTGGGTGCGGATATGCTGCGCCTGATCAATGTATTCCAAAATGGACGAAAAAGAAAAAGGGACTTCGGTGCCGGTAATCTTCCAATGTTTGGGATTATTCTCCCAAAGCATCAGTTTTGTTGCATCCTCTTTTTCAACAGCACGCAGGAAAACAGACTTACCGGTTAAACTCATCACGATTGTTTTAAGAGCTTGTAAAAGCCTTCAAATGTAACTGAAAAACCGGTTAAATAGAAAATGGCGTTTTGAATTCTTTCAACAAATTGATCCACATCGGTAGGGGGTGAAAAATTTTTCGCCCCTACCGTAATTTATTTTCTATTCAATACTTGAATCCTTTTTAGAATATCTTCCATTGAATAATCGGGAATTCCTTTATAATCTTCCGGCAAATTCAAGCCGTTCACCTGAAGCATCAGGCCTTCAGAATCCAGGTAAGTCAGCAAATTAGCCAACTGGTTTATCCCTTCCAACTGCATCACTTCACGAATCGGATAGATACAGGTTATTTCACCGCTTGCACGCTCGAATTTCGAAAAAACAGAAGTAATTTCCTCCCGGATCAATTCCCCGGGAATTTCCACTAAAACCAAAGGCACGGCAGAGCGTTTTGCTTTTTTCAGCATAGAAGCCGTTA
>DJFP01000029.1:4647-10721 GCA_002432565.1 Flavobacteriales bacterium UBA5869 | reverse complement strand
TTTTTGAAGCAATTGGTCCGGAAGTTCCCTGTGAATGAACTTAAAGTCAAATTCAGACATCCACTTCTCCTTTAAAAACGGATTCCGCAGGACCGATCAGCCAAATATCGGTGAAACCGGTGCCCGTAGTCCTAAACTTAACAGAAAGATCTCCTCCCTGTGATTTTACCTTGTATTCAAAATCTCCGGTTATTTCATTTTTCCTCCCCAAAGCTAATGCAGCAGCAGTAACTCCGGTTCCACAGCTCAGGGTCTCGTCTTCTACCCCGCGCTCATACGTTCTGATCTCAAAAGAATGAGTATCCAGCTGGTGAATTGCATTGACATTGATCCCTTCCTGTTTGTATTTATCGGAATAACGGATCTGTTTTCCGTATGCCAGGATATCAAAATCGCGTACATTTTCAGTGAAATGGATAAAATGAGGTGATCCTGTGTTTAAAACAAATTCCTTTTGAGAATCGTCAATTTCCGCCACATCATTCATTTTCAAATGGACCAAACCATTTTTTTTCAGGGCCTCATGCGCTCCGTCAATAGCCATAAAAGAAACTGAATCAGTCGTAAACCCCAACTCATGGGCAAATGCCACAGAGCAGCGCGCACCATTTCCGCAAAAGCTTTTCGAACCATCCGAATTGTAATAATCCACCTCAAAATCGTATCCTTCGACACTATTTATTTTGATCAGACCGTCTGCACCAATTCCAAATCGACGATCACATAATTTCCGTATCGTAGAAATGGATAAATTATCCCACTCTCCCGAACGGTTATCGATCATGATGAAATCATTCCCCGTGCCCTGGTATTTTACAAACCGTAAATTCATATATCCTTTGCTGTGATTGAGTTACAAGCTATTCAGGCTTAACAATCTTTAACAGCACAAAAGTAACAATCATCCTCCGATTACTGTTATAATTGCGTAGAAATTTAGCATAAACTAATTTAATGTCATGAACAACTCATTGAAATACCTAGGACTTGGAATTGTTGGTGGAATGGTTCCATTTGCTTTCGGTTTCCTGTTATCTCGCAGCTACGATGCTCCTCTTTCCGAACAGGTAATTGATGGTAATCGTTTAGCAAGAACTGTATCTTATAATGGAATGCCCCCGGTAGAAGGCGCATCTTTTGTCGAAGCTTCCGAAAACACGATCAACTCAGTAGTTCACGTAACTACTAAAGTAGTTCGCACACAAGTTCAGCGCGATCCGTTTTATGAATTCTTTTACGGCCCGGGAACGGGCGGACGTGAATACAAGCAGTACGGAAGCGGGTCCGGTTCGGGAGTAATTGTCTCCAGTGAAGGATATATTGTAACCAACAACCACGTAATCCAGGATGCTTCCGAAATAGAAGTCATTCTGAACGACAATTCGAAATACACGGCAACTGTAATCGGAACAGACCCTTCAACAGACATTGCCGTATTGAAGATCGATGCTCCGGGATTAAAACCGATTGCTATCGGGAACAGTGACGACCTGCGTGTTGGAGAATGGGTACTGGCAGTTGGAAATCCCTTCAATCTTACTTCAACGGTTACAGCAGGAATTGTAAGTGCCAAAGCAAGAAATATCAATTTACTTTCCGACAGGACCAGCAACTCCAATGTTCCTATCGAATCATTCATCCAGACTGATGCGGCGGTAAATCCCGGAAACTCAGGTGGAGCACTTGTAAATACAAGAGGTGAATTGATGGGTATCAACACAGCTATTGCTTCGCAAACAGGTTCTTACACAGGTTACAGCTTTGCGGTTCCGGTGAACCTGGTAAACAAAGTCATGCGCGATATTATCGATTTCGGGATCGTACAGCGCGCTTACCTGGGAGTTCAGATTTCAGATATCAGCCAGGAAATCAAAGAAAAGAACAAATTACCTTCTACCAGAGGAGTTTTTGTTTCTTCTGTTACAGAAGACGGTGGCGCTGACAAAGCAGGAGTAAAGAAAAACTGGGTCATCCTGAAAGTCGGATCCAGAGATGTAAATTCAGTTGCTTCGCTGCAGGAAGAGATCGGGAAAAGAAGACCTGGTGACAAGGTTAATTTGACTTTACGCACAGAAGACGGAACGGAAGTCATCAAGGAGATTTTACTGCGGTCTGCGGATGGCGAAACTGTTTTGAAATCAAAAGAAGAAATGAGCAAAACAACCGCTCTGGGAGGTACATTTGCGGAGCTTACTGCCAAAGAAAAAAAGGAACTGAACATCAACTACGGGGTAAAATTAAAAACGCTGGAGCCTGGGAAACTAAAATCCAGCGGACTTACGGAGGGTGATATCGTTACAAAAATCAACCAGACACAGGTTGAATCGGTAGAACAGCTTACACGACTTTTAAACACCATCAAAGGTGGTGTATTGTTGGAGATTGTATCTGAAAGCGGTAAGAAAGAATACGTTGGTTTTGGTTTGTAGCCCAAAACTGTTCAAGCATTCAAAAGGTTTGAAAAGTTCCAAAAATTTTCATTTTAAACATTTTAACTGTTTGAACCAATTAAACATCCTTATGGAAAGTCACTGAAATATAGACTAAACATAAAAAAATTGTTAAGGCATGGTTTTTGAGAGATGAAAATCTCTTGAAAATCTGCCTTTTTTATTTGGAAATCACTTTCATTTCGTCGTAACTTTGCACCCTGATTTTCATTAATCGTTATAAAACGAAGTTCATTACATGAGACAACTTAAGATTACAAAATCGATTACCAATCGTGAGAGCCAGTCGTTAGACAAGTATCTTCAGGACATTGGTAAAGAAGAGCTAATCACCGCTGAGGAAGAAGTAGAATTGGCGCGAAAAATCAAACAAGGCGATCAACGAGCACTAGAGAAATTAACCCGTGCAAATTTACGTTTCGTCGTGTCTGTAGCAAAACAGTATCAAAATCAAGGATTGACATTACCCGATTTAATTAACGAAGGGAATTTAGGTTTGATCAAAGCTGCACAGAAGTTTGACGAAACGCGTGGATTTAAGTTCATTTCTTACGCTGTATGGTGGATTCGTCAATCTATCCTGCAGGCCTTGGCAGAACAAGCGCGTATTGTTCGTCTACCCTTAAACCAGGTTGGTTCCTTAAACAAGATCAACAAAGCATTTTCAAGACTGGAACAAGAATTCGAAAGACCTCCTTCAGCGGAAGAATTAGCAGAGGCTTTGGAAGTTCCGGAAGATAAAATTAAAGAAAGCTTAAACGTTTCCGGTCGTCACGTATCTATGGATGCTCCTCTTTCTTCTTCTGAAGATGGCGGTACATTGATGGATGTTATGGCAAACACGGATTCCCCGAAAGCTGACCATGCATTGATGGCTGAGTCCCTTCAAAGAGAGATTGAGCGTTCATTGAGCACTTTGACAGATAAAGAGCGTGAGATTATCCGTTTATTCTTCGGAATCGGTATGAACCACGGTTTGACCCTGGAAGAGATCGGTGCTAAATTTAACCTGACGCGTGAGCGTGTAAGGCAAATCAAAGAGAAGGCGATCAGACGTCTTCGACACACGTCTCGAAATAAGTTATTGAAAGCATATTTAGGATAAGAAAAAAGGCTGTCTGCTAACGCGGGCGGCCTTTTTTGCTTTATACACATGCTATTAAATGGAAAACAAATACAAATAAATATACCCGTTAAGAATGGAAGCTGCATTAGGCTATGAAAAAGAGTTAAACATGCACGTTCAAAAAGAACGCGCTGCTGTTAAATTGTCAAGTCACGTTGGTGAATTGCTTTATGACAAAGGAATCGAATTGGTTTTGTTCCGTAATCACCTTACAGACATTACTATTTCTGAGATCCTTAACTTGCATGAATATGCAAAGAACGTTGTAAAGAAACCTATCGACATTGAAACAACAGCTGCTCTGGCAGAAGAATTGTTGAAAATGGATTTAGCTCCGGCTAAGATCGATATCGGTAAATTATCCAGCGAATGGATTGCTGAAGGAAGTGCTTATGATTCAAAAGCATCTTTCCTTGCTGATAAATTGGGGAAATTCTCCAGTGCTTCCGGTTCTGTTGAACCAAGAGATGTTGTTTTGTACGGTTTCGGTCGTATCGGTCGTTTGGCTGCCCGTGAGTTGATCAAACAAGCAGGTAAAGGTCAGCAATTGCGTCTGCGTGCAATCGTTACACGTGGTGCAAGTGATAAAGACATCGTTAAACGTGCTGCTTTGTTGCGCTCTGATTCTGTTCACGGTGCTTTCAAGGGAAGTGTTGTAGAAGATTTGGAAAACAAAACACTGATCATCAATGGACAAATCGTTCACATGATCGACGCTTCCAATCCGGAAGAAGTTGATTACACGAAATACGGCATCAACAATGCATTGGTTATCGATAATACCGGTGTTTATACAAACCGTGAAGCTTTATCAAAACACATGGCTTCCAAAGGAGTTTCCAAAGTGCTTTTGACTGCACCAGGTAAAGAAGTTCCAAATGTTGTTTATGGTATTAACCAGGGAACTTTAGATGTTGAGAACGAAACGATTTACTCTGCAGCTTCTTGTACAACGAATGCAATCTCCCCTATTTTGAAAGTAGTAAACGATGCATTCGGAATTGTGAAAGGTCATATCGAAACAGTTCACGCTTATACGAACGATCAAAACTTACTGGATAACATGCACAAATCATCCCGTCGCGGACGTTCTGCTGCTATCAATATGGTAATTACTTCAACGGGTGCCGGTGCAGCTGTAACAAAAGTAATTCCTGATTTGAAAGACAAATTGACTGCTAACGCGGTTCGTGTACCAACTCCAAACGGTTCATTGGCAATCCTTTCTCTGGAATTGAAAAACGGAACTACGATTGATGATGTAAACAACGTGGTAAGAACAGCTTCTTTGGAAGGTGATTTGGTAAACCAGATCTTCTATTCATACGATCCGGAATTGGTATCCAGCGATATCATCGGAAATACATGCTGTTCGGTTTACGATTCTCATGCTACAATCGTTTCTCCTGACGGAAAGAATGTAGTTCTTTATACATGGTATGACAATGAGTTCGGATACACAAAACAAGTGATCCGCTTAGCGAAACACATTACAAAAGTACAGCGTTTGATTTATTATTAATAGATAATCAAATCCGAAATAAAACAGTAGGGGCGCGATTAANNTAATCGCGCCCCTACTGTTTTATACATTATTGAATCACCGTATGGAAATTCAATTCGATATCCGTTTCACCTACGTCACACTGCCCGTTCTTCACTCCTGGCTGATGCCGCAATCGAATGGTTGAAGTTCCGGTTGAAGCATTCCCCAAAGTCCATTGACTCGTAATTCCAATTGGAAGGTTATTTGCATCCAGGTCTGTTTTAGTGATCACCGCATTCAAGCCCCCGGTCAAATCAAAACAAAACAAATGGTCAACTCCTTCCTCTTCCACTTCTTCTGTGATATTCTCAGCAGGTACTGCAGCTTCATCTAATAAAGTAATTGTGGCGTTATAAGTTGCATTTGCAGCGAGGCGGATCGTATCAAAAACGGTCGGATTATTTCCTCCGGGCCCATCAATATCCACAAACTGAGCTTCCACATCGGGTAAAACGCCGTTTGCATCCGTAAACACAATCTTAAACGTGGTAATCAATTCCTGCTCATTCGGATTGGTTGGTGTGGCTACTGTTTTTTTCTTCTCTTTTTTACACGCAACTGCCAGCGCGATAACGATGGATAGTAATCCAAAAATAATTGCTCTTTTTTTCATTTTTTCTCTTTTTTGGTTAATGCGAACGGAACAATAACTTTCAATGTCCAGTTCCGTCCTAATTCATCCGTGAAATACCTGAAACGGTTCATGTAATCACGGTAACTTAAATTGGTGATATTGGAGCATCCCAAAACAACCTGGAAATTCTCTCCNNTTATTCATTTTTTTAGTAATCCCTGCTTGTGCACTCAGCAGATCATACCCTTTTGGCGGACTCACATAATCGGAATTCGGGACATAGCGCTTTTGCCTGAATACATCCAACAACTCTACTTCTGCAAAGCAATTCAGTTTGGTTCCTGTTCTTGCAGTAGAAAAACGCAAACGCTGAGTGAT
>DJFP01000029.1:0-4605 GCA_002432565.1 Flavobacteriales bacterium UBA5869 | reverse complement strand
GGAATTTCCAACCTCCCGTTCAAACCTGTGATCTGCACATCAGACTGTACGTAATGAAACACCGGGAAAGCGCCGATAATCGTTAACATCGGAGGAAGCGAAGGCTGCAGGTTGATATACCCGTCGAAGTAATTGTAAAATACAGACAGATCTATCTTTGCAAGGTGCGATTTGTACTGCACTCCCAATTGAGAATTGTAAACAATCTCTTTATTCAACTGTGCATCACCAATTTCAATCGACGCAGCTCCGTGATGAAGCCCATTGCTGTACAATTCATTGATCGACGGCGGACGCCAGGCAGTTCCCATATTCAATCTTACAATCCAGTGATGTCCCAACAAACGAGATACTCCGGCCGAAGCACTCGGATTTTGGAATTGCTTGACCGGTTTTGTTAACACATCTTCCTCATATACAAAGACCTGCAATTTCGAATAGTCATACCTCACACCGAAGTCAAACAGCCATTTTTCATTTTCGTAAATCCCTAAGTAATAACCACCTAACTGCAGCTTCTTAAAGTTAGGAATGAAAAACCTTCCCGAATAAGCATTGCTTTGTTCCAGTCCGGAAATACCAAAAACACTTTTAAAGCGATCTGTATGCTTCATCTCTGTTTTCGTCTCCAGTGAATTCGTCCAAAGGTTCAATTCGAAAGCCGGAAGGTCCAATGCCGCAAGACTATCATTATAAGCTTTGTGCAGGTCATACTCTTGTCTTAAATTGAACTGGTACCCGTATACCAAGCTGGTACGAATCTTCTTGTTCCAGTTGTAAGCCAGATGCACCTTACTCAAATCGTGCTGCACCAATTGTTTCGGATTTTCCAGTCGATACGTAAAATACCCGGAATCTTTCGGTACGGAAGCCTCGAATGCTGCTTTCAGATCCGATAAGTTCCCGATGTGTGAACCTGTAAAAATTCCCAGGTTCGTGGAATACTTCGTATAAAATGCGTCCATTTCAAACTTTTCTCCTTTATATCCGAGAGCTGCACTATAGCTGTATTCATTGGAAGCCGTATTTTTTATCCGGTAATCCGGTGTTTTTTGTGTTCCCGAGATTCTTCCTGTTCCATGAACACGATACGCCCATTTCCGCGATTTGGTCAACGAACCTGCAACTAATCCGGAAATTCCTCCTCCAAGGCCATTACTGTTCCCGTTCAGCTTCACCCATCCGGCCGTATTTTTATGATAGCGCAGTTCATCCGGAGAAACAAGAATGACTCCGCCAATTGCATCCGTTCCGTATTGCAGGCCGGAAGCCCCCTGAATTACAGTTAAGTTTCCAGCGAGGTTCGGATCGATTTCCGGAGCATGCTCACTTCCCCATTGCTGCCCTTCCTGTCGGATCCCGTTGTTCACAACCACCAATCGATTGCTGTGCATTCCATTAATGACCGGCTTTACTATGGAAGACCCCGTACTCAAACTTGTTACTCCCGGAAAACGGATTAGTTGTTCTCCCAATGTATTCCCTTTTATCTGAGAGATATCATTGGTTTTCAAGGTCATGGTTTCCTGCGATTCCCGTGGAAAACGATAAGCTTCGATCAATAATTCATCCAATTCCATTTGATGCGTTTCCACTTTAAAAATGATAAGATCATTATAAGGAATAGCTATAACCAAATCTACCGGTTCGCACCCAAAATGGGGAACACAGCGCAGGACCAGCTTTCCGGGACAAAGCTTATCGAACCGGAAAAAACCCAGCGAATCCGTCTGAAGGGTCTTCGTAGCAATAGAAATACGCGCATCCGGAATAGCCTGGCCGGTATGTACATCCCTCACCTGTCCGGTTATGGAATAGGTATCCGTACAATTTTGTGAATACGTCAAAAAGGAGCAGTAAATAAATACTCCCAATAAATAAAATTTCATGAAAATTGAATGATGTTAAGAAACTACGAGTTATCAGCACCAAATGCCGATTCTTAGCTTAACTCATTAACAGGCGGACCGCGCAGGGATAAATGCGTGTCTTTTACCGGTAATTCACAACATGTATAGTCAATGAAAAGAAAATCAAAGGAATCAGCCAGACGAATTTCAACACTTTCTGTTTCGTGAAATAAAAGCGGAAGCTGCAAGTCACACATCCCACATTTTTCAAACCCTTGCTTGAAGGTATGCGTTTTGGAATGCTCTGCCTGGTGTGTGGCTTTGTGATCATGAGAAAGGACATGCCAAGTGTTTATCGGAACCAGGAATCCCAGGAAACCGATCAGTAAAATGGAAGATATAATCCGCATCACTGATTTACTCATGAGGCAAAAATAAACTAAATGCAATTAAATTGCAATAAGGATTTGAAAAAAATCAGGATAATTATAAATACAGTGGGGACGCAATGCCTTGCGTCCCCACATTTTGAATATTTTTATATGATTAAAGATCTATTTCTTCAACCCGTTCTGTTTTAAACACTTCATTACTTTTTTGTCGTGTTTAGCACGCTCTTCCGGGGTAGTGTTCGGGGTTGTCAGTAATTCCTTGCACTTATTATCCACATATTCCCAGCGGGCCATGAGCTTTTCCTCTTGTTTCGGAGTCATATTCCCCTTTTCAAAAGCATCGTTAATGGAATCGTTTGCCACAACGCATGTACAAAAATCCCATTGCTCTCCGTACTTTTTTACAATCTTTTCGTGATTTTCCTTGTTCTCAATCGCAACAGATTTTTTCTCTGTAATCGTATCTTTTAAGGCCGCTTCTAAATTATCAGCTTTTGCAATTGTATCGGTGGCCTTTTCTGTTTCGCAGTCTTTGCAGGCCTCATTAGAACCACAGGAAACAACCAATAAACTAAGGAGTAAAAGTTGAAAATACACTCTTTTTTTCATACGCTTGAGTTACAGGCAAATATAGAAAGAATGTCTTGAAGAACAAGATTTATCCATTCACTCAAATTGACATATCAAACGCCCAAATCTAATATTCAGGAAATGGGACCAGTACGATCGTATATTTATAAGAATTATTTTTAGGTTTTAGAACAATCTTTGTCCGCGACATACTCACGATCTCAAAAACAATATTCTTTTTAGAACCTACAAACCCGAATTCATTTTTGGACTCATCCAGCCAGTAAGATCTTTTAATGCCGGGATTTGTTCCCAGTGTTTTCAAAGTGTGAAAATAGGCATTCCGAGATTCGTGAAAAACAATGATCTCTTTGTACTCGATCTGAAGCGGCGTATAATCTTTATCACCATCCAACTGCTTGTCTACCAGCCAAACTTTCGAAGAGTTGTCGTGAACTAAAATATAATGATCAATCGGTTCAATGTGCGTATCTCCGCAAGCACTCAAAATCAAAAGCAGAAATAAAAACACGAAACTTTTCACTTCAATTTATTTTCAATCCACTACTGTGGATCGGTTATCAGAAGCAGTGCTTCTTCTTATTTTCAATTAAAAGATCATATCATTCCGGTCAAGGATTTTCTTAATCTCAACCCCCATCGAATCAATGAACTCAGCTCTCACTTTTCTCGGAACATCTTCATCGATTACTTCACAGTTCACATAATCGTATTTTCCGTCTTTCCATCGGAACAAGCAGTTATAATAGGTAATATTTCCCTGAACATTATCCGGGAAGCGGATTACCAAATCATTATATCCTGAAGCCGACTCACGTTCTTCGATCAAATTCCCGTTAAAACCGTTCAGTTTCACCAGTACATCGTCTTCACGCTCGAAAATCAATAGCCTTCTTAATGGAAAGCCATTTACTCCGGCTTTGATCAGCAGTTTAAATCCATCTTTTAATGGTGTTTGTTTGTTCAATTTGAAGAAACGGAAGTATTTCGGGCTGCAGGTCGGATGTTCCGGGTCGTCATCAGATGTGGCTTTCGGATCACAGAGATGCAGCTCCTTCAACAACTCTGCTTCCACTTTCGATGAGAATGCATTTGCATTAAAATCCGTACTAATTGTATTATCGGCAGGTTCTTTATCCGCAGCATGTCTTTTTTCGATCGTAATTTCATCGTCCGCATCATCATCACAAGATAATGTCAGGAGAAAAAACGGAAGAAAGTAAATAAATCTGAATCTCATGAGAACTTTAACCAATTAATGAAAGATTTTAGAAGAAGTTACAAATGCTTCTGAAAAACGAACAGCATCCACGCCTGTCTCAATTCCTTTTTCCTTGAACCAATCCAGCATACGTTCGGTAGGCATATTTCCCGTCAATTCGTCTTTGGCCATCGGACATCCTCCATAACCTTTAACAGCACCTTCGAAATACCGGCAACCAGCTTCATAAGCAGCCTGTGTTAATTTAGAAGCATTTTCCTTTAAAGTATGGAGATGAGCAGAGATCTGAATATTTGAAAATTCGGTAGAAACCGTTGAAAACACCTGTTTCACCAGTTCAGGAGTTGCAATACCGATGGTATCTGCCAATGAAAGGCGAGAAACTTCAAACAATTGCGTCAGCCGTTCTGCCCACGTTACAATCAGGTCAGGGGACCAGGCATCTCCGTATGGATTTCCAAATCCCATTGAAAGATATAGCATCAGCTCTTTGTTTTCTTTGTGACAAATATTAGCAATTGCTTCTACCCTTCTCAAAGATTCTTCAATG
>DJFP01000054.1:15119-15530 GCA_002432565.1 Flavobacteriales bacterium UBA5869 | reverse complement strand
CAATTGAAGCGTGCTGACAAGCAGTTGGTTGAATCCCGTGATGCAGTTCCTGCAACTTCAACTCCATTGTTACAGGGTATTACACGTGCATCCTTGCAGACACAATCGTTTATCTCAGCTGCTTCCTTCCAGGAAACAACGAAAGTATTGAACGAGGCTGCAATCTCCGGAAAAGAAGATCACCTGTTAGGTTTGAAAGAAAACGTAATTGTTGGTCACTTGATTCCGGCTGGTACAGGTGTACGCCGCTTCCAAAAAGTACTTGTGGCAAACAAGGAGGAAATGGATGCAATCTCTTAAGATTTGATTATCTGAAAATAGTGATCCCCGAATTATTAAATAATTCGGGGATTTTTTTTACAACCATTGATGCTTTTGTGCATTAATAAAGGAACAACTAAATCGATTTTT
>DJFP01000054.1:0-15111 GCA_002432565.1 Flavobacteriales bacterium UBA5869 | reverse complement strand
CGTAGAAAGTTTTTCCAAGACAATTTGGTCGGGGGATACGATTATTAACGGACAGCAGTACGTGCGGATTTTCCAAGATGGTGTATATACCGGAGGTATTCGCGAAGATGTTCCGAACCAACAACGTTTTTTTGTTGATTTGAACAATGTGGAAAAAGACGTCACAATCAGTCATTTTTTGACTGCTGGAACTTTTCTGACGGATAGTTCAAAGTATATGAACGCTTTCCGGACTTATTTCGGTTATTTTGATAATCATTACGATACGCTTTATATAGACCAGGTTGACAGTGTTTTGGAAGCCAATGGAACATATAGCGCAACATACCATTTAAGAAGACTTCCTGAACCGAATACTTTTGTTTTTAATACTTACAGAGGTTTATTAAGTTATCAGAAACTGGAGTTTTTTATGGCCCAGGTTTGTTACCGGGAAGATGGTGCACAAACGGAACCTGGTGAGGAAACTCCCTGGACATGGATGTGTGATTTAGGTATGGATGAGGCAAATTTGCTTCAAATTGAATTGTTCCCAAACCCTTCAAAGGAATTTATCAGACTTTCAGGTAATTTGTCCGATATAAACAAAATCATAATTTATGATGTAAGCGGGGTTCCGGTAAAACAACTTTCCGAATATGAGATTGATGAGGAGATTTCGGTAAAAGAATTAAAAAACGGGATTTATTTCCTTTCGATAAATGGTAATAAAAAAGTATTGAGATTCCAGAAGATGTGATCTTTCTAAAATAAAAATCCCCCTGACTGTATCGTCAGGGGGATTTTTTATTGCTACAAATGAAGTTTTATTCGGCAGATTTTCCCTTGCAGATCGTATAATACATTCCGATTGTGAAACGGTTGCCAAGTGTACTTGCATTAAATCCGAAATCATTGGTTACAATATCCGGAACGCCTGTTACAGAAGTTCGTGTATTCGTATAACCCAGGACTCCGATGGAACCGAAAATCCCTATCCGGGGGGTAACATAATATGCAAAACCTGCGGAGAAGCTTGCGTTAATTGTACTGAGATCATTGGTATTATTTCCCGGGGAAGTTCTTGACTGCCCGCCAAGGTAGCTGGCACTAATACCCAGAAACGGTCTGAAAGCTCCGTCACCGAACAAATAGCGGCTATAAACAGATCCACCCAACTGAAGATTTCTTAATGAACCTGAAGTCATAAAGTCTGAATGAGAACCGCTGGAGGTAATTCCCAGTCCAAGCTGGACGTGATCTGTCAGGAAAGTACCAATCTCAGGTGAAGCCGACCAGGCACTTCTTTTGATAGTTGTACCACCTTGTGAGGTAGTTCCCATAGAGAAGCCGGCGCTGCCGCCCAAATACCAGGAACCCTTTGTTTGCCCGAAAGCGTTTGCGCTTAAAAAGAGAATAGAAGCTAAGATGATTTTTTTCATGATGTGTTTTTTATTTCGGGGTTAAACAAAACGCATGCCGTTTTAAAGAATCACGAAAGTTTTGAGCATAAAAAAGGGAGTTCGAATAAAGAACTCCCTTTGAAATCAGTTTGTTGTAAATTACGGGGTAATAATCGGTTTCAAACCTCTTAATCCCATATCAGTCGGATAATCACCCGCTCCCGGTTCGTATTTGTGATCCCCGTTTGCATCGTACCACTCAAAGCTTTTGTTTGTTGAAAGCGACATGGTACAGATAATATCTTCCGTTTCGTTTCCGGTAATGGTAAACGGCGTATCAAAGTTTCCTGTTACAACACATGAGCCGGCAGGTACCGGTGATGTTGCAGATAACGGATTCGGAACTGTAGTTGCCGGAGCTTGTCCGTCTACTACCACTCCAAGGTTCTCAAATCCCCAATATCCCTGAAGCTTGTTAGCGTTCAATGTTACGGTTTGATTCCAGATTTTGTAATTGGTGATGTAAGTATTAAATCCGACAAAAGAAGCCAGTCTTCCATTGTAATCTACTCCGTTGTAGCGGTAATCCAGTGAATAATTTTGGTAAGTCAAAGACATTCTTACCCAATTGTAAGTATCCGGAGAAATGTTTTTCAAAGGAATCTTCATAAATACTTCGTTATCACCTTTAATAATTGCCTTACTAAAATCAACCGCATTAGAACCACCGGCAGTTGTTTCTGCACCATGGTAAAGAATCTCTCCTGCTCCCAATTGGGTATACATGTTTTGTGCAAACTCAATATAGTGAGCACTCATACCGTAAAATACCGGCGATTGTGCCCAGTGGTTAGACGGAATTGTAGCAGGATTCCCAAAATTATCCAGGCGGGGTGCTAAAGAATCAAAATGAAGTTTCACAATTAAATAAGGACCTGTTTCAGTCTCTGCAGGATACGTGCAGCTTCCGTCATCGGAATTCGCATTTGCATTGTAATTCGTAGCATTGGCATCCGTACAGCCTTTTTTCTTACATCCTACAGAGATTGCTGCAAGCAGGATAAGTAGAAGCGATAGTTTTTTCATGTTTAGTGTTTTCAAGGGATAAAAATAGGGAAAATAAAAGACTTGTTTCGTATTGATAATGAATTCAGCACAACAAGGTTACTTCTTATTTATCATATAAACAGCAGCGATACCCAGTAACCCGCCTATAATCGTATGGATTTCCAGTTTTTCACCCAGAATGGCGAAAGAGAATACGGCTGCACTGAAAGGTACAATAAAGATAAAGCTGCTGGCCTTTTCAGCCCCGATTTTGGAAGTCGCAAAAAAGTAAGTAGTAGTTGCCACCGTTACAGTAATAACACTTGAGTAAAGAACGTTCCCCCAAAAACGGATATCCGTTGTTTGGGTTAATTCGCCGATTTCCGTGAATTCACAGAAAGGAAGAAGACAAATGAGAGTTACAACATACATCCACCAGGTGAAAGCAAAGGGTGAACCGTATTTCGCAGATTTCGATGTAAATTTGCTCATAACAGCCCAAATCAGCGCACTTATCAGGAAATAAAGATTTCCCGGCTCAGCAAAAACATCTTTATTTCCCCAAACTTTTAAAAGACTTAATCCTGCGGCCACTCCGAACATTAAACCGATGAATTCATTTTTCCCCGGTCTCTTCCAGTCAATTAGCATTCCTATGCCATAAGCCATTACCGGGTTTAAGGTCGTAACCAGGATTCCGCCTGCACCCGGGCTTCCGTTCTTTAATCCGGCAAGGAAGGTGTAGTTGTAACTCGCCATCAGGATACCTGCGATAACAAGAAAGGGGATACCATTTTTAGAAATGAGAAGTTTGGTCTTAAAAAAGATCAGAACAAACAAAAAGCTAATAACCACAAAGCCGTAACGAAAAAAACCGATATTGAAAGGTGTTCCGAAAGACGCTAAAACCTTGTTTGAGGGCCAGCTAATACCCCATATAATCATACTTATAATAAGTGCAGCGGTAAGATTAATACCTTTATCAACTTTCGGCAATTTGTTTTCTTTTAGAGCGCAAAAGTAATCAATGGAATTACTTGCGAGAATCAATTTGAAAACTAAAATGCACTTTCATTGAAGAAAGCAGAATCAAAGATGCGGAATTCGTGTTTTTCGGAGCATCACCCGGTGCACAATGCTATAAGTTAATATGGCTGAACTTAATCCGAAAATATTGGCATCTAAATTCCAGGGCAAGGTCCATTCTGACAAAATCAGGGTCAGGGTTACACCACCGCCTATGATCATGGAAAACAAAGCGGGTTGCGGAAACCGCGTTCTTAAAAATAGAGCTGCGACTACCGGAACAAATAAACCGGACACCATAAATGCATAAGCATAAAGCATCAGAGAAATAACATTTTGCATAACTGATGCCAATAGAATGGCAATTATTCCTATTAAAAGCGTAGTAACTTGAGAGATTCTGATTATGGATGAATTATTCAGCTTCCAGCTTTTAGGAATGAGATCTCCTACCACACTTCCTGATGCCGCCATCAAACAGCTGTCCGCAGTTGAAAGAACCGCTGAAAAGTATGCTGCAATTACAATTCCTGCGAATCCAACCGGCAGTATCTGGCGTATTAATAAAGGCAGTCCCATTTCACTATCAATAGTAACGCCTTCAGATACCGGAATGATTCCTTTTTGCACGGCAACATTTGCAAGCATCCCCAGTATTACACCTGTAAATGCCATAAAAGGCCATTCAAGCGCCCCTGCAAGATACCAGGCTTTTTTTGCAGCTTTTTCATCTCTGCACGCAAAAATCCTTTGATATAAAGTCATTCCTACAAACCAGATAGGAATAATGGTAACACTCCAGTTAACGATCTGGCTCCAGGTAATATTCGTTAAGGATAGCATGTCTTTGCTCAGGTAGGGGATAATGCCTTCATATCCTCCCAAAGCTGACCAGGCAAGGGGAATTGCGACACCCATTAATCCGACCAGGAGTATGATCCATTGAAAGGTGTCAGTGTAAATAACCGCTTTCATACCACCGAGCATGGTATAGAAAACCACAACAATACCCATCACCCAAAGCATAGTTTCACCACTTACAGATGGAATGATAGCAGCAGATAATTTTGATCCGGCCAATAATTGGGAACTCGTAAAACCACTGTATCCTATAATGCAAATAATAGCTGCGACGAATGCTACTTTTTTGTTGTACAGAAAACTAAAAACCTGTGGTAAAGTGAGAAAATGCCTGCCGTGAGCACGCTGCCAATAAAATACCTTGGGAATAAGGAATACCGCACTGATCCATGCTCCGATAAGACCTGTAAAAAGCATCCATGAGCCTGAAAGTCCCATCGTGAAGCCAATTCCTCCCAAACCAATGGAGAATCCACCACCGACATCTGTTGCCACAACAGATAGGCCTATATGAGTACTGCTCATATTCCCCCCTCCGGTAAAATAATCCCTTTCGTCTCCGTGTTTTCCTGAAAAATAGAATCCAACAGCAAGCATTAAAAGGAAGTAAACAATGAAAATTGTAATATCGATCCAGCTCATAAGTTTATCAATTTAATACCTCATCAGGGATACTCTCCTCAGATTTGATGAATAAGGTACGTGTAGGATATGCGAATTCAATTCCGCATTGTTCGAAAAGACTGTAAATCTCAAAATAGATTTTTTCCTGTTTATCCATGTAAAATGCAAAATCAGTGGACAAAACATGGTAAACAAATTCAAAATTCAGGCTTGAATCGCCAAAGCCAGAAAAATTACCTCTTTCATAATCTATCTCCGACTGGGATTCAATGATCGTTTTGACCATTTGCGGAATCTGTTTTAACCGGGAGGAGGAAGTTTGGTAAGTTACCCCGATCTGAAAAGCAATTCGTCTGCGTTCCAGGCGTTTGTAATTGTGAACCCGGGCATTTGTCAGATCAGTATTGGAACAAATCAATTGTTCTCCGCCTAATGTTCGGATCCTTGTTGTTTTAATCCCTATTTGTTCTATTGTCCCGGATTTATCATCTACAATAATAAAGTCACCGATTTCAAAGGGTCTGTCAAAGAAAATAACAAAATAGTTGAAAAGATCTCCCAGAATGGCTTGAGCAGCTAAGGCAATAGCAATACCACCGATTCCTAATCCGGCTAACAGGGTTGTTACATCATAACCAAGATTATCGAATAAGAAAAGAAAGCCGACGAACCATATTAGAATGTTTACAACAATAATCAGTCCGTTGGCTTGTTCTATTTTACCTTCTGCATTGCTTTTTCTTTTTACGAATGCACTCACTAACCTTTTAAAAGCACTGCTGATGATTCGAAGTATAAAGAAAGTGCAAATAATCAAATATCCTGCATGTAATACGGACCTTGATTTAACAGTAAGCTGCAGGTAATAGGTGCTGAAGAAGATTGCACCGAAGTATAATATGGGGATTACGAACCGGTCAACGCTGTCAATTATAAAATCGTCCCAGATATTTGTGGTTTTCAACGAATGGGCTTTGATTCTTCGCAGGATCAGGAAACTAAATAATTTAATGATAATAAATGAACCGATGATGATTCCGAGGGCAACAAGCCAGGCATAAAGACTGTTGTCTAAAAATCGATATTCTAAAAGTTTTTTCATGAATTGTTTCCTATTGAATGGTTGCTTTATGTGAATTTTCGAATTCAAAACGTTTGTCGACATAATCTGAATTCATGATTCGAAGAATCCCCATGTAATTCATACTGAATTCAATTAAATTCCCGACCTTCAATTCTTTTGGGTTAGTTCCCAGATCCAGCACAATCATATCCGAACTCACACCAACGATATGCATATCGGGATCAACAGGTTTGATGTTTGTTTCATCGATATCCAATAAACCGATATCAACAATAGCCCGAAATGATGAAGTTCCCAATAGCGTTTCATCAATAGCAAGTTCCTGCATTTGTAAGTTCTTGCCCATTTCCCCGTTCGGGACCAGGGGTTTTTCACTTAATTCGATAATCTCAGCGTACAACTTGAAAATATCCTGATGCAGATTTTTATGAGGACTGTTCTTATAAACATCTGTTCCAAGGAATAAGGTTTCCCCAACTCTGAAATGATTGATCCCTAATGGGAGTAACCCTTGTTCAATGAGTGGAATTGTAACTGAAGCCCCGCCCGAGATAAAGGGGATTACTTTATTAAAGCGCGCTTCAATGAGTTGTTTATACAAACAAAGCTGGATCAATTTGTCCTGGTTGGGAAGAACTCCCGACATACATGTTAAGTTTGTCCCGATTCCAATAATGGTAATATTCGGCAAATCAAAAATCGCTGCATAAAAATCAATAAATTGCTCACGCATGACCCCTTCCCTCAGTTCTCCCATCTCAATCATGATTACAATCTTGTGAATCTTGTTACGAAGAACAGCCTCCTTTGAAAGGAGTTTAATGGTTTCAAGTTCGGTATTAAAACTGATGTCCGCAAACTCTATGATCCTTGATACCATGCGTTTTGGAGGTGGTTTTATAAAGACAGTTTCGATATCAGGGGCAATTGACTTAATGATTTTCAGATTGGTAATCCGACTATCGCAAACCTGCCTTAAATTCAATTCCTGAATCACGGCAGTCAGGAATTTTCGGTTTCCGCAAAACATCTTCACAACTACGGACCATTCGATTCCATGTACTTTGAAAAGATCACTCAAGTAGTTAAAATTTGCTTTAAGCTTTTGTGTGTTTAGTGAAATATAGGCCATGTTATCAGGGGTGTTTGATTAATCTCATCTCAAGATATTTGTTCACGAAACCGATTTTCTCATACAGGTGCATAGCAGGGTTGTCGGGTTCCACATGCAAGGCAATACTTCCCGTTGTTCTTTCAATGACAGCCTTCATGAGTTTCTTTCCGATTCCCATTCCGCGATAATCCTTATGAGTAGCGATATAAACCAGGATGTTTGCAGGAATGTATCCGTCCATGCCGGTGAAATTTACTACCACGGCACCAGTCAGCAAACTGTCGAAATGAGAGGTAATGATAAGCCCTCCTTTGTTTTCTTCAGAAGACAAGGCATAATCAATTGCTTTGAGGATGTCTTGTTTTGAATCACCATATTGATCGAGATGATTGTATAGAAAATCAGCCAGATCAGCCTTCTCGTTTTCTTTCGGGAGTTGTTCGGGGGTATAAATGCGTTCTACCATATAATAAATATTTAGTGTTCCCGGGACAGCTTCCCACGAGTACACTTTGATTTGCAGACTTTACAGTCTTTATTTCAGCTTAATTATTCCGGACCTTAACCCGGATTGACGACACAACCAATTGATGTATCTAATGAAGAATTGACTATTGTCTTTTGGATGGAATCTTATTTAGATTACTAGACATGAATGGCAATTCGAAACTTTTTATCCCAAGCAAGTTACTAATAAAATGTGTTTTTTGAAAATGAATGAGCAGATCAAATACTTGATTTTGCTGGATTTTTCAAAATTCCCGATCAAATAGTACTACGACTGATTATTGGTAAGAACTTCCGGGGAATGTTGGTGTCAGGACTTTTTAAGAGTTTTGCAGCGATTCATTAAAGAGTGGTTATTTCTGTGAAATGTTAAAAAATCACAAGAATTCAGGTGATGTGACTGTAACTTTCTTCTGAAACACATAAATATGCTTTCTGCAAAGTTAAAGGAGTAATAGTTGGAAAGTTATTCAAAAAGCTTTTAACTTCGCAAGCATGGAAAAAAATGACAATCAGATCAACATTGAGCTAAACGAAGAGTTGGCGGAAGGAGTTTATTCGAACCTGGCGATCATTACGCATTCTCAATCCGAATTTGTGGTGGATTTTATTCAAATGATGCCGGGAATGCCCAAAGCAAAAGTACGTTCAAGAGTAGTGATGTCTCCCCAGAATGCAAAACGCTTAATGCGTGCATTGGCTGAGAATGTGCAAAAATACGAGCAAATGAACGGAGTAATTAACGATACCGAAACACCTCCGTTCCCGCCGATGAATTTTGGAGGAACAACGAATCAGGCTTAATTAACGAATAGAACTATTGCGTTTTTTAAGTATGCCCAGGAATACGAACTATATTGTCACATTCGGAACTGAATTTTTGATCATGTTCCTGAGCTTTATGGTTTTCCGTCTGGCAAATACCAACCTCGAAGATACCGGATTTAGTGAGTATACACTGATTCGAAGATCTATCTCTTTTTTGCAGCCGCTTCTAATGATCGGTTTAGGTGTTGCTATACCACGGTATGTCAGCCTGGAACCAGGCAGGAGTTCTCTATTGCCTTCCGGACTAATCTGGATGTTCTTGTCGATATTGATCATCTGTTCAGGCTTGTGGCTTAGCAGATCCTATGTTTCTCACCTGTTTTTCGGTTCCGGAAATTATACCCATTACATTCTGCCGATTGCTGTCATGCTTTCGCTTTATGGACTGCATGCTATTATTTATGGTTTTTTGAGGGGAATGTTCAAAGTATTCCAGGCAAACTTTGTTCAGTTGATCAATGTCGGATTGATACCAACCCTTTCTGTTTATTTTACAGATAATGTAAATGATCTTTTATTCTGGAACATTGTTCTGCTGACCGGTTCACTCGTGGTGTTTATCTCTTACCACATGATACGTATGAAAATCCGGTTTACGAAAGAGCAATTCATAGCCGATAGCAAACTGCTTTTGGTTTATGGATTACCTCGCGTATTGGGTGATTTTGCGCTTTTGGGGTTATTGACCTTACCAACATTCTTAATTCTGAATATCGAAAAAAATGTGTTGATAGGTGGGGATGTAGCATATTCGCTCACGTTGTTGAACCTTGCCGGTGCTGCATTTGGCCCGTTGGGACTGATCCTGCTTCCGGAAATTGTAAGTGCCATGCGGACAAAGAACCTGAAGTTGATTCGCAGACGCTTTTTTGTTTTTACAGGGTTGTGTCTGGGATTGACACTTCTGGGAGTAGCCGTATTTTACCTGTTTTCAGAAATGATCCTTGGAATTTTATTAGGTGAAGAATACCGGAGCTCAATTATACCTGTTGCCAAAATTGTTTTGTTGTCAGCATTCGGATATTGCTTGTACATCGTACTGAGAAGTTTCCTGGATGCTCTGAAGGTAAAAGCGAGTAATGCTATCAACCTTCTCATTTGCCTGGGAGCATATGGAATCCTGATCGGAATCGGGAAATACATGGCCCTGGACTTTACCTATTATCTTTTTTCTTTTGCCGGTGTGATGACCTTATTGGGAATTATTACTTTCATTGAAACCTATCTATCAATCAAAAAATTATGACCGCTTTATTATTATTAATTGCTATTACTTCAGTCATTGTATTTGTCCAGGTCAAAACCTGGAGAATCTATAAAAACCTCACTTTTCCGATCGTAACAGTCGCACTTTATTTTTGGTCTCTGATGGGAGCGTGGCTCTTTATCTTCGACCGTCTGACAGGTTTTGGGAAGGACATCGGTTTCGCGTATTACTATTTGCTGGATAAAATGTTCCGTGTAGACCTGGATGGAACTTATAACCTGGTTATTCTCAGTTATGGTCTTTTTATCTTATTGTTTCAGGGTTTTGTTTTATTTGGAATAAAAAGACTTAAACAGAAATTTCCCAAACAAGCTCTTCTGGAAAATGGCTCGGGAAAGACCTTTACAGCATCACAGATGCCTTTTTTACTGATTTCAGTTGTGTGTATTTGCTGTTCCTTGCTTCTGGTGAAAGATGTTTTGATCAGTTCAATGTTGCTGCATGAATCCATTTATTCGAATGTGCGTGCCGGTGGAGTTCCACTTTATCGTTTGCACCAGTATTTTAACTGGATAATGGTTTTTTCATTTGCTTGGTATTTGGCTCTTTATTTCCGTAAGGATCCCGAAATCGCGGTGAAAAAACCTGGTGGGTTATTCTGGATCTGTTTCTTATTGATGGTCACGTACCTTTCGATTATAGGCACACGTCATGAATTGTTTCTTGGCGGATTATTTTTCATTTTGTTCGTTTCCTACCCATATCGTTCGGTGCGTAAGAGCAAATTGTTTTACGGAGTGTTTTTCATTGTTTTCTTTTTTGTTATTGCATTGAATGACCCGATGCGTGGTATGTCATCTTACCTGATGGAGAAAATCGGGATTACAGCAATGGTAGATTCCCCGGATAATAGGAAAATAGCAGATATTTATTCCAGTGACCGTACATTTTTCCTGCACCGGGATTTGGAGAAATCGGAAAGAATTATCGAATCATTGAAGTATCGGGATACCACTTTCGTTGCGGCAGGAGATACCATCGTTATGAAACTGAAGGAATTCATTGCTCAAACAAAAGAACATCCGGATAAAATAGTATACAATGGTAAGATATATAAGATTAATAACCAGTTTGTGTCTTTCGGGTACAAAAAAATGGGGTTGGGACAGCGCATATTGAAAGCAGGAACCAATATCCTGTTCTCTAACGAACTGTTTGCAGGTCATTTTTCTATGTACGGGATTTACAAACATCAGGTGAGTCCGTCCTACGGAATCGCCCTGCGAAACCTGGTTGGAAGCGAGAAACAGGATACCTACACGTATTATGCGAACCAGCTGAAACTTCCGGATGACCAGGGATTCACAATCAACCATATTTCTTCCTGGTATTTGAACTTCGGATATTTCGGGTTCATTCTTGGGGCATTCATTCTGGCAATTTGTTACCTTGTACCCGTTTACCTGATGCATTCGTTCAAAAGCAAAAAGAAACAAACGTTTTTTATTCTGACCGTATTGCTTGGAATGGTAGCATATATGCCGTTAATCATTCGCTCGGATCTGTTGGTTTTTGAAGGGATGATCAAACAGGTAATCATTGTTCCAGCTTTGATCCTGTTGGCAGTGGTTATTTACGGACGTTTGTTCCAGCGAAAAAAACAAAAAAATGCAGGATAAGGAAAGGATATTGATTACAGGAGCAAGCGGTTTTATCGGGAAAAGTCTGTTGAAGAAAATCGACTTTGATAAATACGAGGTTGCAATCCTGACAAGAAATCCTCAAAAATTCGGAAAAGAAGAACGTTTCCGTGTGGTAGAAGGAGATCTTTCTGACCAGGAATCATTGAATCGTGCACTTTCGGGTATTACAATACTGATTAACCTGGCAGCAGAGGTACGCAACCAGGACA
Source organism: Flavobacteriales bacterium UBA5869 (assembly GCA_002432565.1). Taxonomy (GTDB): domain Bacteria; phylum Bacteroidota; class Bacteroidia; order Flavobacteriales_D; family Crocinitomicaceae; genus Fluviicola. Next base: position 3,519 of record DJFP01000054.1, on the reverse strand, counting down.
AATTGGAAGAAACCAATGTAGGAGGAACGAAACGGTTGATCGCGGCCATTCGCGAGGCCAAAACGGTAAAACAAATACTCCACTTAAGCAGTGTTGGTGTGGTTGGAATGAATTATAACCTGGATCCAACCAGTGTTGATGAACAATTTCCGGCAGAACCAAAAAACGAATACGAACGAACCAAACTGCTTTCCGAACAGTTGTTTTTGGAATTCTTCATGGAGAATCCGGATTTAAAATGGTCGGTATTAAGACCTACCAATGTATTCGGAGAATCTCATCCGTTCGATGCACTTCTAAACCTGATGCAGCATGTGAAAAGCGGCAAAAAGATCTTGTACACACGCACAGCTAAGGTGAATTACGTGTATGTGGAAGATTTGACAGCATTTATTTTGAACCGTTTGGAATCGGATGTAAAAGGAATTTACAACGTAGGTAATTCTGTGGACCTGAAAGAATTCCTGGACAGTATTGCTGATGAGTTAAAAACATCCCTGAATGCTGCCCGTGTTCCTAAATGGATTGTGCGGACGTTTTATCGTCTGAAAGTGCGTAAATTGGATTCCGTAAGTAATGAAGTTGTTTACTCGGATAAGGCTCTTCGAACATACTTTCAATATCCTTTTGGAATAAAACAGGGTATCCGAAAAACGATAGAGTATTACAAACATTTAAATAAACTTTGATGAGAATATGCTACTTTGCAGATAGTGAAAGTATTCATACCGAACGCTGGTGCAAGCATTTCCAGGCGCTGGGTCACGACATTCATTTGATTACCTATAAGACCAAAATCATTGAAGGAATCAAAACCTATTCTGTAAATACAGGTAAAATTGATGTTTCGGGTGGAAATTGGAAAGTTTTGCTGACTTTCAGACAAGTGCGCAAACTGCTTAAAGAGATCAAGCCGGATGTTTTTCATGCTTTGTATGCAACCAGTTATGGAATTACCGGTTCACTTTGCCGTTTTCATCCTTACATTATCTCGTCATTGGGATCAGATATCCTCATCAGTCCGAATAAATCAACTATTTACCGGAAATTATTGAGGTTTGCATTTAAACGTGCCGACCTGGTAATGGTAATGGCAGACCACATGATTCCGGCAGCGAAGAGCTTGGGAGCAGCAACAAATAAGATCGTAGCGCTTCCGTTTGGGATCGATCAGCAAATCTTTAATTCGGAGAATCGGAAATTACCCGAAAACCAATTCGTCATTACCTGTACAAGAAACTTTGAGCCAATTTATAATATTCCGCACTTATTGAAAGCACTGCAAAAAGTAGTCGGTGAAATTCCTGAAATCCATGTGAACCTGATCGGAGCGGGGAGTCAGAAAGAAGAATTGGTCCGCATGACAGAAGAATTCGGACTGAAATCCCATGTTACTTTTGTTGGAAAACTTACGCAGCCGGAAATAGCCGCATTTTTAAATAAGAGCCATGTATTTGTCAGTCTGTCGCTTTCGGACGGGAATAACATCTCTTTGAATGAAGCAATGGCTTGCGGTACGTGGAATATTGTTACCGATATACCGGCCAATCATCAATGGGTCAGGGAAGGAGAGAATGGCTTTTTCGTAAAAATCGATGATGTGGATACTTTGGCTGAAAAACTCGTAAAAAGCAGGAATGAATATCATCAACTGATGGAAAAAGCAGTTGTATTGAATGATCAGCTGCTTCGTGAAAAAGGAATCTGGCGGATCAACATGCAGAAAGCAGAAAAATTGTATCTTCAACTCACTAATGGTTAAAGTTGCAATTATAGGCGGAGGCGGGCATGCCCGTGTTTTATCGGAGATCATTTCTCAGGATCCCGAATTGAGTCTGACTGGATGTTTTGACGATTCACTGGAACGTGGTGCCGAACTTTGGAATGGGGTCAAAGTCCTGGGTTTTGTCAATGATCTTGGAAAAACTACAGATGAAATCGATGCTTATGTAATCGGGATCGGCAACAATTCCGTTCGTAAGAAAATCAGCGGGCAACACCCGGACTTAAACTGGATTTCGCTGGTACATNNGGTGCGGTTGTCAGTGCAAATGCTGTTATCGGACACCAGACCATAGTGAACGCCAATGTAACGGTAGACCATGATTCCAAAATCGGGAATTATGTGCATTTATCCATTGGAAGCCAGGTAGGAAGCAATAGTACGATTGAGGAATCCTGCCTGATCGGAATTGGTCAGATTGTTCCATCGTTTTCAACAATTGTAGAATGAGAGCGGTCATTCCAACGCTTGAAAAAGCACAAAGCTGGTTCCCGGCATTATTGATCTTTGTTTTTTGTTTTGCTCCGAAACCTTCCTCTATTATTATCGTTTTATGGTTGATCAATAACCTTGTCTTATGGTCTCAAAGAGCCGTTAAATTTCGGTGGAACAAAATCTTTTCTGCGATAGTAGCACTTTACATCGTATTTGCAGTTGGAGCATTTTTTACACATAATCCGGGAATTGCGGGTGGAATTTTAAGCAAGAAACTGTCTTTGTTGGTTTTTCCGCTGATATTTGCGCTTCAAAAGAAAGAAAGCTTTCAAGTAAAACCCTTTGTACTTGCTCTCACGGCGGGTTTATTGGTGGTCGTAACACTTGGATTTATACATAGTTATCAGGTTTACCTGGAAACGGAGTATTTGAACGGAAGTTTCACCGGTTCTGTGTTTTCCTACATTCATCATCCGACCTACCTGGCAGTTCTGCTGACCATGTCCATTTTCTTTTTCCGGATAGGGGTGAAGGCCGGTTGGAAAGGATTTAACACTTGGACAATATTGCTTTGGGTGGTATTTGTATGCTTTATTCAATTCATTATTTTTTCATTTGCGGGGGTGCTGTTCCATTTTGCAGTTTTGGCCTATCTCGCGCTGAGTTATTTAAAGAAAAAGCTCCCGGGAATAGCGTTTCTGATAGTTTTAGGAATCACTGTATCACTTCCGTTTGTAGCTTATTTCGGAGTAACCCGTGTAAAGGATGAAGTGAATAATACTTTGACAGATTTGAAAATCTATTTATCCGATCCGGACCATATTTACGAGCAAGTCAAAGCAGCTCCTCACGGGAATAACATCCGCATTTTAATGTGGACCACCTCTTTTCAGCAGTTTTCTGAACATCCTATGGGAACAGGAACAGGGAATTTTGACGATGTGATGGGTGCACGTCTGCGTGGAAGGGGGTTAGACGAAATTGCCAAAGTCGAATACAATTCACACAACCAGTTCCTGCAACTGGCAGTAGAAGTCGGGGTTTTTGGGTTGCTTGCTTTGTTAACAATACTGGTACTGCTTTTTCGAATGGGGATCCGTTACAAGAACGAACTGCTTATCTGGATCGGGCTGAATTTTGTTTTCAATGGTTTTTTTGAATCCATGCTTCAGCAGCAAAGCGGGATTGTTTTTTACATTTTGGGTATTTGTATCGGTATATTGCTGGTGCAACAAAAACAAGTTCTAAAAAGCACATAATCAGTTATAAATAATATTTTCTGCACACATCTTATCTTAAAA
>DJFP01000058.1 GCA_002432565.1 Flavobacteriales bacterium UBA5869 | reverse complement strand
ATAGTGGTAAAAGAAATAGCAGCGGTAATTCGGCTAAATCCAACGCTAACGTACCAAATTGGCTGAGTGAGCGCAGGAAGAAAAAATAAGCAACAGGTCGCGAAAATTCAGTGAAAGTGGAAGTGGTAATTTCTTAACGACCTGTTGCTGTAATATGTTGCTTATCAGCCTGCCATGTTGCGCGAAGACCAAACCTGCAGCAATGACTTGTTCATGTGTAAGTAACTTTCGATAGCATTGATCGAAGAACCAACCTTCGATATGCAGTAAAGCAACTCTTCTTCGGAACACTTCAATTCACCGCTCCAATAAGCGATATTCACCTTGCTGTGAACATCTACTCTCGGTTTATTTATTAGTTCGTGTAACATCTTAAACAGTGATTAATTTCATTTTGTTGAAACAAATGTAGGTGCTCATTTTGTACCAAACAACCGTATTTTTACGGAAAATGCATTGCGGAAAACCACATTTTTTTGATTTTGTGAAAATTTTAAACCCGTTAAAATCAGGGGACTGGTCGATTTCGGCATTTTGGCGGTTTGGAAGTTCAATTTATTACATATAATATTAACCCGTATAACTTAAACTATATTATTATGGCATTTGATGGAAATGAAGGTCAGCAGATCACATTAGAACAAGGAGGAGATTTTACTGCAAGATATCGGGCAGCTAATCCAAACGCAATTAAAGGTGTTTTCTTTGGAAGGAATCACATTGAAAAAATTTTAGCTCAGGGAGATTGTAAAGGCTTACGGTTCTATTTTGCAAAAGGTACTGATGAAATTCCTACTCTGGTAATGGTTGGAGCAGATTCCAACGAAAATGATATGTTAAATGTAATTGTTGAATTTGCTTATCGATGTCCTGATAATTGCAGTACTGTTAATCTATTAAATAGTGATCCGATACCAGATAAGCGATGATAGGCTGGGAGTATCTTCTTGCAATTTCATCTTATATTTTTCCAATAGGAATTGGGTTGGCGCTTTTGTTTCAGAAGCGCCTTCCTTTTGCTGGAGGTATGCTGCTAATTTATTTGTCATTTACTTTTTGTATTGAGATTACCAGTACGATTTTAGCAAACAACAGTATTAATAACCTTTGGCTTTACCGCATTTACCTGTATGTTGAGTTAATATTTCTTGTTTTCTTTTTCTTTAACCAGTTTTCAAAAAGAATCAATAAAATAGTACTTTTGATTGTCTTTGCTTTGGCAATGATACTAACAATATTTACGAACTTGTTTGATGATTGGCAAACACATGCATCCTTGCAAACAGGAATTGTTTTTGGTTATGTTGCTTTTATCATAATCAGTTACTTCATCGAAATGTTTCGTACAGAAAAGGTTTTTAATCCTTTCAAAGATGTTTATTTCGTAGTTGGAGCAGTAACACTTCTAGCACATTCAGGAACACTGATTTATGACGTGCTTTACAATCACCTTGTTTCAGGTTATTTTGGATCCGGGATTAGATCTGTTTTGAATGGAGTCAATTTGGGACTAATTGTATTTTATAATATCTTATTTTCATACGCACTATGGATCAGCAGGCTCCCTCGAATTTAGGATTAATGTTAATCATTGCCACTCTGGCCATGTTCATCATGGCGTTGAGTATCATTGTCTTTGCGGTGCTCTACCAGCAAAAAATGCGTCGCAAAAGACAGGAAATGATCCAGATGGAGCTGAACTACAAAAATGAAATGGTTCAGGCGACACTGGATGCCAAGGAACTGGAGCAGCGCCGGATTGCCATTGAACTGCATGACGATATCGGGTCTTCGCTCACGGCACTGAAGCTTTCGTTTGCAAGTCTGCCCATTGATGAAGAAGAACGAAGGTTATTGAATGAAGGTGTCCAGAATACCATCAACAAAGTGCGAAGCTTATCCAACCGTTTATTGCCNNNGCGGTAAATGACCCCAGTCACGATTCTCAAACAAGAGAGGTTAGCTTGGCTGTTTATCGTATCTTGCAGGAATTATTAAACAATATCCTGAAGTATGCAGAGGCGACAATCATAGAAATTGTGCTGGAACAAAACGAAGAAGGGATTCAACTGAGCGTAGTAGATAACGGAAAAGGCTTTGTTCCTACTAAAGAAGATAAACGCAAATCACAAAGTTTGGGGTTAAAGAATATTGAAAGCAGGAGCCAGCAGATCGGTGCGGAAATAACGTACCATTTACTGGAACCCGGAACTAAAGTTATTTTGTTATGGGAGCCGAAGGAACTATAAAAATTGCAATTGCAGAAGACCAGTCCATTTTTAGAAACGGATTGGCGAAATTATTGAATGACATAGAGGGATTTGAAGTGGTATTGGCTGTTGAGAACGGTCAGTTACTGGTAGATGCAATCGAAACAACACCTGTTGACCTGGCGCTGATTGATTTCAGGATGCCGGTGAAGAATGGTATTGAAGCTACCAAGGAAATCCGGGAGAAATTTCCGGAAGTAAAGGTTTTGCTGCTTTCCATGTATGATGATGTTGAATTTGTGGAGTTGGCTATTGAGAATGGCGCAAACGGTTATTTGTCGAAAGACGATGATGCGGAGGAAATCCAACTGGCGATCCGTTCAGCAGTAGAAACGGGTTATTACCTGAACGACCGGACTTCCAAAATGTTTATTGCCAAAATGGTCCATTCCGGGAAGATATTACCGGTTTTTCAGGCAACTTCGGGGATTTTTAATGAAAATGAAATGGTGATCCTGGAATTGATCTGCAACGAAATGACAACGCAGGAAATCGCGGATAAATTGTTCAAAAGCCGCCGCACCATCGAAAGTGCCCGCACCATGATGATGAACAAAGTTGGAGCAAGAAATGTGGTGGGATTAGTGATGTATGCTATCCAGAACGGAATTGTGAAACAGAAGTAGCAACATTGACTCTGCTCAGTGACCTTTCGATCAATTTTTTATATTCTAAGGTGGTTGAGCGGAGTAGAAGCCACCTCAATTGATAATTCTTGTTACAATCCCATAATAAAGCTCTTTCCCGCTTGTAGTTTTGAACCACAGTTCGGAATTGCTTACCTGCTGATTTGGAATCTTAAGTTCCCGGGTGATTTTTTGAATAAAGGCAACATCAACCTTGGGAGAATACGTATTTAAGATCAATACTCCTGATTGTGTTAACAGCTGTAAAGCTTCACCGATCAGTGTCCCCAACAATTCTTCCAGTTTCCACTTTTCACCTTTTGCTCCCAATCCCCAGGCTGGCGGATCCAGCTGCACGATATCGTATTTGTTTCCGCGCTTTACTTCCCGCCGGATAAATTTCAAAGCATCCTCATGCACCCATTTAATCCCTTCCAGGTTCGATTCTACTTGGTTTTGGTAACCCCAATCCAACATGGGTTTAATGCTGTCGCAATGGATTACTTCAGCACCGGTTCTTCTTCCGAAAACAGAAGCTGCTCCTGTGTAAGCAAAAGCATTTAGAAATCGTTTGGAAGAATCCAGTTTTTCCGAAAGGAAGGTCCAGTTGACCTGTTGTTCAGGGAAAATCCCAATATGTTTGTTGGTTGTAATGCGTAAATGGAACGTAAGCCCGGAAGTCGTAAACAGCCACGAATCCGGAGCTTTCGGATTTAATTTTTTCCAGGTTCCCTGCAGAGAACCTTCTGATTTCGGGATAAATTCCCAATCGGCCAGATTACTCCATTCTTTCCTGGAAAGAACAGCTCCGAAATAAGCCTGGTGCTCCGGACGAATAGTTGTTACGGTTCCCCAGCGTTCTAATTTCCTTCCGCCTCCGGCATCGATGAGCTCGTAGTTTTCCGGAAAATCAGCAATTAATTTCATCCGTGGGATTAACGCATTTTAGGCATTTTCTTACGACCGCCCATCATTTGCGCCATACGCATTTGATTTTTGGAAGGAGCGTTCTGTAGTTGGCCCTGCATCATTTTGATCTGG
>DJFP01000112.1 GCA_002432565.1 Flavobacteriales bacterium UBA5869 | reverse complement strand
TCGGGAGCATAGGTATAGTTACCGAATGAATGAGCTCTGAACCCTTTTGTAATGTTATTGTTTCCGTAGGCAAACGCTTCTTCACCACTTAGAATATTAGTTTTTCCATACACGTAATTGAAATATCCCTGGTTCTCATTGTTTGCACCGATTGTGTAACCTCCCTGAGCACCAGTTAGTGTATTCGATTTGTTATTTCTTCCAATTACGAAATCTCCATCACCTGCCGCAGCATAGGTATTATTTCCAACCTCGTTATTGTTTCCAAAAATTTTGGTTCCCTGGTTATAAACTGTATTCGCATTACCAAAGATATTGTGCGCCCAACCGGATGGATAGTTCGCAGTATTAATATTGATGTTGTTGTTCAAACCTAAAATAATGTTCTGGTGTGAATTAATTCCGGGATTTTGAATGTTGGTGTTTCCCACAATAAAATTTCCATATGTGTTATTGAATACCATATCGAAGTTATTTGCATAAACTTCGGTATTGTGAAGAAGCGGACCTCCCAACTCCACGGTAGTAGGATTGATTAGATTCAATCCGTTTTGAGCAGCAACAATTCCACCTGCCGGACCTTGCGGCCCTGTTGGTCCTGCAATACCCTGTGGTCCTTGCGGACCCGTTAAACCGATTGGTCCCATCGGCCCCATTGGCCCTGCCGGTCCAGTTGCACCCGTTGGTCCAGTTGCACCCGCCGGTCCAACCGGTCCCGTTGCTCCTGTCGGCCCTGCTGGACCCACCGGTCCGGCAACTCCCTGGCAATCTCCCACGTCTGGAATACCATTACTATTCATGTCTTCCGTAGCCACATCAAAAATGCCATTTCCATCCAGGTCCCAGCAAGCTAGTCCATTCGTTGTTTGCGGGACATAGATCACATCACCGGAAGCATTTACAGCTAAGACACCCGTTCCAGGATTTGCGATTGTTGGGGAAGTGGTATTTAGATTGGTAAAACGTAATCCTGAACTACCGCCTGAAACATTGGTTGCTCCCCAGGAATTTACTTCCAAAGTAGCAGTTGGGTTGACACTTCCTCCAACATAGTTGTTAGGTGCAGTAGGATCACCTCCAATACCTGTAAATACGCCTGTTGCTGTTGTTGGTGTCATTCGCATTCCTTCCAAACCGTTTGCGCCTGTTGCCGGTGGAGTTCCACCACCCGAAGCAGCAGTTGTTGAAGTGAAGATCATTCGGAAATTATCCGGTCCGTTACCCGGAGGTAATCCCGAAGTTTGATTATCTCCCCAACTTAATACAGCATCTTGTCGGTCTCCTGCCGGACCTGTTTCTTGTTTTAAACCTAAATAGACATTATCAGATCCGTTCGTAGTGAAAATTCCCAAATCCATCCAGGGTCTCCATCCGTCAGTACCAGGCGTTGGGAATGAAATAGCGCCGGTATTAAATCCAAGATGTAACAAACTTAATGGACGGGTGATTGGGTTTGCCCCATCTGCACTAATGGCGATGCGTGTTCTGTTTGCAGGTGTTGTAAGCCCGCCAAAACCACCTTCAGTATTGTTCAAAGCACCAATAGAAGTAATTCGAAGACGCTCACCGGTTGTAGTGCTAGCCCCTGCTCCTGTTGATGCGGTTTGAACAATGAATGGCGTGTTTTCCTGCCATTGCAGGTAACCATACTGTCTAAGTCCATTAGGTGGAGTGAAACTTTGTAATCCAAGTTTTAAACCATCCGTTCCGGTTTGTCCGGTTCCCGGGCGTCCACCGCCTGCTATATTTGAAATCTGCACGAATGTGGCCAAACCACTTTCAGCATTGATATGCATGCGGTTCTGTGGCTGGTTTGCATCATTGAATAAGGGTCCGATACCTATGTGACCAGATTGAAAACCGGCTTGATTGACCGGCCCGGAAGCTGTCATCCGCATCATTTCATAACCGTTTTGAGAATTCCCGATCAATGGATTGACTGCACCCGGAAGGGTATTCAAAGTCGTCACAAATAGAAAGCGCAGGTTATCTACCGGACCACTGTCATCGCTCCAGCTCACAACAGCATCACTTCGATTACTTCCTTCCGGTTTCATCCCCACATACATCGCATCCGAGTTTTCACGGGCAAACATCCCGGTGCGCATCCAGGCACGAAACTGGCCGCCTGTAAATTGAGGAACATTGCTAGGCCCTTCCAAATGAAGCATTGTTAAAGGTGTTTCTGTGTTGAAATAACCGTTCAGACCAATCCCGAAATGACCGGAGACATCATGAAGGAACCCAGTACCCAGATAGTTGTTGGTGAGAGTTCCATTTAAACGAGTTCGTGTAATGCCATTTGTTCTCGTATAGATCGGAGAATTCCACAAAGTTCCAAATACATTATTACCACCATTTATAAGAGCATTCCCTCCTCTATACCACCCGGCACTTGCTTGAGCATTTGTATTATTCGCAGGAGGTGTGCCAGTGGGTAATTGTTGTGATAATCCATCATAATTTATTGATAGAAATATAGCAAGCACAAAAGTGCCTAAAGTCATTTTTTGCATAAAATCCAGTTATTTCACTAACTGAACGAACCCTGTTACAATTGATTCTTTATTACAATAATCGGAGCAGACAATTTTATAAAAATATACGCCTTCTGAGCACATTTCATTTTCAATTGTTAGCCCATCCCACCTAAAATTATTGACTGAATGATTGGAATATACCAAGTTCCCCCATCGATTAAGAATTTCTATTTTTAAATTGGAAATTCCAAGTAATATTAATGGTTCAAAATCATCATTAACCCCATCACCATTCGGAGTAAATATATTAGGCATTTCAATCTGACCATCAAGAATTTGCGGTTGTGTTTCAACGGAAGATGCAGCACCAAAGGCATTAATTCCACTTGATGCGGGACATATTACAGAACAGCTTGCATTATTTGGATTCACATTATAAATTGTTGTTCCTTCGAAAGCTATAATCTGTAAGCTAGTTTCTTCACAACTTGCATCTCCAATTGTTACAATTCCAAACACCGCATTGTCTAAAGTATTCATCGTTCCAACAACTTCAATATCCGAGATTAGATTATTTGTGAAATCTAATTTGAAACGAATTAACTGATTCATTGCATCAGCCATATAATAGAATTCCTTGTAACGAGTAATATCACCGGCAGGAGAATACCCCAGCATACCAATTAGACTAGTGTCTCCTGTTGAAGTGTGTATGCTGTATAAACCGCCATTAGTTCTTACAGCTAAGACATACTCATCATTAAACCCGATTAATGAATTAAACCCCGAACCGAGTGCATCAATAGATGATATAAATGTAGTACTTCCGTTTGTTGTACTAACTTCGTAAAAATTATAAAAGTCAATTCCATATAAAGTGCCAGAAGGAGTTACAGCAATATCAGTTAATGTAGGACCCGTTGTACCGATAAGCTGTTTATTGCAACTGTTAATATCCAATGTAAAAAGTTGATTCCCACTATGTATGTAACACACCTCTTGTGAAACGGATGTTCCACAAACTAGCAAATTTAAAATCAATATGTAACAGAATTTTTTCAGATAGAATGATTTGTTTTAGTAATGATTTCCCTTTCACGTAAAAGGACAAACGGCAGAATGTAGCACTGGCTTGGCTTTCTTGTTGCACCTTATCCAAAGATACAAAAGAGGGTGATTAGTTGGATTTCTGTTTCGTAGTTTTCGGTTTTTAATAGTCGATCAAAAAATGGCATATCAAATCCATTTCTTATTGAATAGATTACACTAAATGCAAATGGTTGTAATTTTCATTTCGTAATGTTATTAACAAGCATAAATAACTTCCGGTGATCGAAAAATTGTTATGGCTATAAAAATACGAAAGTTGTAAATATATACAACTGTTTTTTTTTTCACAATTTCCTTCTTTGTCTGTGGAGTCAGAAGAAGATATATTCATTTCAGCTTTTTTTAAGGAATTTGGTCAAAAAGTCAAAGGTTTTCGATTGAATGAGGGATTAACCTTGGAACAGCTTGGGTTTGAAATTGGTTTAGACAAATCCGCAATGTTTCACATTGAAAACGGAAGACCAATAACTATGACGACATTTTTGAAAATTGCAAGAGCATTAAAAATCCAACCAAAGGAACTCATTCCTGATACATCAAATTAAATCTTAAGCTTCCGGCTTCATACTACGTACATGGCATCGGAGTTTTCACGGGCAAACATCCCGGTGCGCATCCAGGCACGAAACTGGCCGCCATTGAACATCGGAACGTTATTAAGCCCTTCCAAATGAAGCATGGTTAAAGGTGTTTCTGTATTGAAATAACCGTTCAGACCGATCCCGAAATGTCCGGAAACATCATGGGTAAAAGTTTTAGCCTTGCTCTTACAATTGAGTTTGTTACAAATTGTAGTTGTGAATTGTAGTTTGTCCCAAGTGTAGGTGGTGAGAAAGGAGGTGTAGCATTATTACCGCCTTTTTGCCAATTTACCTGAGTAAAAATTGTCGAACTGATGAAGATCCCACCAGCCAGCATTAAAAATTTATTCATAATTTGTTTCGTTATCGAATCAATTGAATAAATCCTGTTTTTATATTTTCATTAATTTCTATTTGATAAAAGTAAACTCCTTCCGTACAGTTTGATCCGTCCCAGACAGGTTGTTTTCCGTATTCTTCAAAGACTATATTGCCCCATCGATTGAAAATTCTTACATTCATAGTAAAAGCTGACTGTACAAACCAATTATCGTTTACTTTATCATTATTAGGTGAAAAGATATTCGGTATCACCAAATTCAACTCGGTACATTCAATTAGTGAAACATCGTCAATGAAAAAGTATTCTCCACTTTTACTAAAAATATCATTACATGTAATCAATGAATCAACCCCCGTCGTATCAAAGAGCCCGATACATAGAAATTGTTCCCCCCCCGATGCAACAAAACTGCTTTCATATTTTACCCAATTCACTTTATCTGTCATAAAGCCTTCGAAAAGTATTTGGGGAGAAAGATTGAGAAAATTTGAATTGGTATGAATAGAATCCTGATCGAAATATACACCCAGTTTATCAAAGTATGTACACATTGTATCGGATGTGGATAACCAAAGCTCAAAACAATATTCTTTATTAGTCTCAAGCTGAATCGACAATTTTGATGCTAAGTATTCAAAATAAACAATATCGATATCACTTTTTCCTATTCCACAGTAACCTTTTCCACTATGAGCATATTGATAACCAAAGCTATTAGAAGGTACGTCAACATATAAAGATGCTCCCGGAGCAGTGACGCATTCGTTGTAATAATCACTGGATCCATTGCTGGGTAAATACCAGGGAACAGCATAGCTTACCTGACCATAATCATTTGGACATTGGGTGTAGTATTCAAAATCGCCATTCGGTACAAGGTTCTGGGCTTTTATACCAAAAGGAATCAATAGAAATAAAATAAAAACAGGTTTTATACCCGGAAAGATTCCGGGACTGAACTTTTTTGTAACCATTTTAATGTTGTTCAGCAATTGACCATTTTGTTTAAAAGTAATAAGTAGTATTTAAACCTTCAACTGAAGGCAGCACTGTCAAAGCTGTTGCGTGGCTTTCTTAGCACCTTATCCAAAGATACAAAAGAGGGTGATTAGTTGGATTTCTGTTTCGTAGTTTCAATTTGTAATCATTGACTATTAAAGGCACTTTTCGGGATATTAAGTTTCTTACAGAGCAAAGTTTAATTGTGCAGGTAAAAGGCTCTTTTTCCGTAACTTTGCAGCATGGAAATCGAAAGGCCGATAACAGACTGGTTGCCGCTGACAAAAAAGGAGGTTGAAAAAAGGGGATGGGATGAACTGGATGTTATCCTGATCTCCGGTGATGCGTACGTGGATCACCCGGCTTTTGGTACGGCGGTTATCGGGCGGATTAT
>DJFP01000165.1 GCA_002432565.1 Flavobacteriales bacterium UBA5869 | reverse complement strand
GTACCGCTTCCGAAGGTAATGATCACCGTACTGTTAATGGTAATATTACTTGAAAAATAGTTGTTTGAATTGTAAGCAGGAGACAATGCTCCGGAAGAGGATTGAATAAAAGTAACCGGCCCGTTGTAGGTATCGCCGGTTGTGTTTCCGAGTATCCATTGTGCAGTACTGCTATTCGTTAAGCTTGTCGTTCCATTAAAAATATTGGACCCGTTTGAAATTGTTGTCGTATTTCCATTTTTATTCATGGTTGCAGTGCCGTTGTATGTACTGCCATTCAAATAAATTTGTGGTGCGGTAAAATTCACATTTCCGTTAAAGATACATGCGGGGCCGATTTTAAGAATCCCGGTCCCGGTAAATGTGAGGTCCTGGGCAGTTCCCCCGACCGTTGTTCCCTGGGTAAAATGCCTGATTTCAACCGCCCCTCCGGAAACACCGGTACCACCGACACTAATTGTTTTCCCTTCAGCCATGCTAGCCGATGCAGCTGTATTGAATCCGATGGTGATCCCGACTCCAGCAGTAGAATTCACGATGATGTTGCCATTAAACCGGGTATTTGGTGCAATATCGGCAAGCCCGATGGATGATGTTCCTGTATTGATAAGTGTAACATCCATATTAAAAGTATCGGCAATTGTGGCTGCTGTTACAAAAAGCGCAGTACCTGAATTGACAAGTGTTGTTACTCCGTTGAAGATATTTCCCCCATTTCCGAAATTATTCCCGGCACCTTTCTTTTCAAGGTAAGCTGTTCCATGATATGTGCAGTCATTCAGGTAAATTTGCGGGGTGCGGAAATCAACATTGCCATTAAAGGTCGAGAAAGGACCGAGGTAAAGAATTCCTGTGCCGGTAAATACCAGGTTTTGTGCTGTAGTTCCGAGTTGGGTAAAATACCTCAGTAAAAGCCGCCCGGCTGTAAATCCGGTTGCGCCTACACTGATCGTTTTTCCACTGGCTAATGTAGAAGATATGGATGTACCTGGTCCGTTTCCAAAAGTAACTCCCGCGTTGGTTGTACCATTGGTGGAGTTGACAATAATATTCCCGTGATACATGTTTCCAACTGAATTGTCAGACATGGCAATCCAGGCAGAACCCGTATTTGTCAGCGTCAGATCAGAATGAAAAACATCAGGCGTAGTAAAAGCTGTAGCGAAAAAACTGCTCCCTGAATTTAATAGGGTGGTAAGGCCATGAAATGTATTTCCACCATTGCCTAAATTATTGGTTGCACCTGTCTTTGCAATTGTTGTTGTACCATAAAACGTACTCCCGTTTAAATAGACCTGTCCTGCCGAACAGTTTACAACAGGAGCAAAGGATGTGCTTGTCCCGAAAGTGGTTCCGCTGAAAGTAAGAATTCCGGTAGTTGTGAGTGCAAAAGTTGCCCCTGTTCCCAGGGTATTGGTCATAGTCCCGGAAGAAAAAGTAGTGTTGGAGGTGCCTGAAACAGTCAGGTCGTTTCCATTTAGATCAATCGTACCACTATATCCGCTGATAGTTATCCCGGAGATGGTTGGTGCTATATCCAGGTTACAAGTTCCATTGCTTCCACCTGCTCCGTCAAAAATGGCCGCATCACTTGCCCCGGGTACAGAAGCTCCGCCGGCTCCGCCTGAAGCAGTTGACCAATTCGTACTATTGTTCCAGTTTGCAGCACTTGTAGCAACCCAGTAACGGTTAGCTGCTGATGTTTCTTTCGTAAAAAAGCAGATCAAGCCACATAAAAACAGATTTTTCAATGTATCGTTTTTCATAATACAACCAATTGATATATCATTCAATTTAATCATTAAATTCATAAAAAACTAATTTTCATTATTGATCGGAGCCTAAATTCAAGTATGAATTTCGGACGGAGAGGAAGGGAATGGAGCGCTTCACGGAAAGGAGGGATCATGATCCCAAATGACAAGCACTTTCCGGAACAGCTTCGCCGAAACCGAATGCCTTATTCTTCGACCGGTCATTCCTGCTTTGAAAATCAATTGGTGCGTTGATATGCGATTGGAGAATCCGCAATCGGGCGGATAAGAAGTTCGCCGTATTTGAGTACAATCCTTCTGAGCTATAAAGAGAAAGGCATGGAAACAGGACTGAATCCCTTTGTTGTTTCCACACGTATTCCTATCTTTCCAGTGAATTTGTAACTGTCACCCATTGGAAAAGCAACCGGAAAACAAAACCTGTTATTACCTCTTACTAAATCCCGATACGGAATCCATGCAATTCCTGGTCGACCGGAAAGCATCAGCTGCACGTGCCGGAATTCCCGAAAAGTACACGCAAACTTCGAAACCGCACATCACGCTGGTTTCCTGGGAAGATAAACCGGAGGCCGATGAATGGATGGTAAATGGAATTACTACTGTTCTTCAAAGTCATGAATTATTGAATGTGCACTTGGGTAAAGCCAGCCTGGTAGGTCCGCAATGGGGAAAACACCTGGTGATTGAAGCTAGTGCTTCCGAGCCTCTTTCCAAACTGATCGCCGATCTGAAAACAGAAGTTCCGAAAGGCAGAAAAGGAAAATGGCATCTGACACTTGCATATAAAGTTCCGGGCGATAAAATCCCGCAAACGCTCGTCGTAGACCATTTCGATGTCAACCGCGAACTGGTTTTCGATCAGTTTACCTTATTGAAATACACCTCAGACAGGAAATACGTGGAACTCGGACAGTTTCAGCTAAAAAGAGGCGGTGAATAAAAACCACATAGTTATCATTCAATCCGATAAAACAATTCATTTCTGATTCGCGAAATTCGTGAGATGCGCCAACGCTGCGGCTAAGGTGTAAGCGTTCAGTGTGTAAAACAAAAAAGCTCTGGCCGCGGCGTGCAAATCTACCAAACCATTCTTCCCGGTCAAACAGCTCCATAAACCACCCGTCTTCCAGTAAAATTTATTCGATAAATACTTGTGTTACAAGGCATCACGAAACCAAAAAAAACGTATTTTCATCCTGATTTATAAAAACCTCTATTCATGGCAACAATTAAAAACCTGGAGCTCAAAGTAGCTCGCGGGAAAACGAAAAACCGCGCTAAAATTTCATTAAAGTTTGACGTATCATTTACTCAGGCCGAACGGGCACATAGACTTAAATTTGGTATGTATGCAGGAATCCATGAAATTGATTACTCAGAAGATTCCATACTTGCAATCCCGAACGGGTATGAAAGCCTCAGTATTCTGAATCTGAAGTATACAGTCAATAAAAGCACCAACAGTGAGGATGATTTTGTGACCTGGCTTAAACCTCAGGTCATTTATCCGAATGGCAGGGCGAAAGTAAGTTATGAAATGGAAGAAGAGATACTAGTGAAGAACAGGGATGTATCCGAAGAAACATTTAAAGCTTTTGTTTACGTAATTCCGGAGATATTTGCCGGTTTCGGGTGGAGTGAAAAAGCAACCATTCCAAAAGAAGCTGCACCTGTTACCACATCAACTCCGAAACCCGAAAGCGGGACAGGAGGGAAGGATATTTTGGTCACGGAACAAAAAACTCCGCAGCCGGAAGTCTTGCCCAAGCCCGCGGTTGCAGCTAAACCCAAAGCTGTTAAAAAAGCCGCACCGAAAACGGTGAAACCAACGCAGTCGAAAGCATAAAAAAATGGGGGAAGTTGACTTCCCCCATTTTTAGTTATTCCCGGATTCATCAGATCTTGGACTTGATAGCATCGTAAACGGTTTGTCCTTCACCTTCGGTTTTGTAGGATATTTTTTCATGAACATAAATATCCGCATTGGTCAAACTCAATTCCTTCTTCAGTAAATTCACCAAATAGGCCACTGAGTCTGCCTGATCGGCAGGAACTGCATCCCAGGTTTTGGAAGATGCAGTATAAGCACCGACTACTTCAATTCCTATCGAATCTCCGTTATATGGGTATCTGTCCGGGTAGGATTTACCAAGCTCATGATTATGTACTTTTTCAACCCGATCTCCATAAGAAGTCTTTCCTTCCCAGATCTTTTTAATGACTTTGCCGTCTTCTACCGAACAGGTTTTTTCCTGTTCACATCGGGAGCGAATCTTTCCGACATGTTGTGCTTTTCTGTCTGTTCCAACCGTTTGAATGATTTCGCCGTCTTTTCCCACTACGAAGTGGGCTGCTATTCCACTTTTAAATCCGCTTACAGTACCGGATGTACTGTTGTTTTCTGTTCGGTGTAATACAATTGCAACTGGTGTTATAGCTCCTTTATCGGCTTCACTTACTTTTTGGATTTTTATTTTACTGTCGGTAAACCACCCTTTTGTAAGCGTACTTGTTCCGGCAGCTGCACCTTTCTTTGTGACTGGTATCTGAATCGTTTCATTCAAACCTGGTTCCCAGGAAGCTGATTTGCCATTTTTGGAAGCGGTCATATCCACAAGCTCTTTTACCTCGTTTGCATTTGATTTATCAGAAGCCGGAAGCTTCCATTTACCACGAATAATGGACCACAAACTTTCTCCGGATTTCACCTTGTAAGTTTCCCAGTTATAATCCGCTGGATTTAAGGTCGCAGAACCCGGAGCGGAGGAGCCTTTTTTGGTTGTCGGAATGTAAATGGGATCGTTTAATCCGGGCTGCCACCCATCTGATTTGCCATTTTTCGCAACGGTCATCTCGGCAAGCTCTTTTACCTGCTTCACATTGGATGCATCGGAAGCAGGGAGGTTCCATTTGCTGCGAATAATAGACCACAAGCTTTCACCGCTTTTAACCTTGTATATTTCCCAGGTGTAATCGTCCGGATTCAAACCGAAAGCATGGAGATAGCTTTTTCCTTCAGAGATTCCGTCCGGAGAATAAACAAAACTGTTCGCCCGGGTTTTCCAGCCTTTCAGGAATTGCTCCATTTGAGGTTTCTTTTCTACCAAACGCTCATAGTATTGGATCCGTCTTGCGCGGAATGCGTTAAACAGTTGTTCACCATTCACTGCATTGATTGCATCCAATGTGTCTCTATCCATTATTCCCGTTACAGGAACCGGTTTGCCCAAACTGTTCAATACACGCTGCATGGTGCGAATGGCATTCGATCCGGCATTGATGTAGAAATCAACGTATTGATAAGCAACCTGAACATCTTTTATTTCCTCACCCGATAATTTGTTCCAGTAGATTTGCTCGTAAATAAGCCCGGCTTGTTCATCAGTCAATTTTTTCAGGTTCTCCAAAGTCGGCTCGACTGCTAAAAGTGATTCACCATATTTTTGGAAAGTTCCGATGGTGATTCCTTTATTGGTCGCACCACCCGGATCTGCCGGATTGTTTACAAATCCTCCTTCGTGCTTCAAAATAGTTGGTAAAAAGGCTTTGAATATGGCGCTTTTAATATGAGGGAAAGGATCTGAAAATGATTTAGACTTTGATAATCTCACAGTTGTTTTAAATGTTAAGAACTCGTCCTCATAATTATTGACATCTCCGTAAACACCGTTTTCAAATAAATCATATTCTGCATTTCTACGCTTGAAAAGACCTCTTAATCTTCTACCGCCTGAAGTAACAATATCCATTTCGCGAGCAGCATCAGCGAATCGTCCTGCATTGAGATGCCTTCCAAAATTCCGCGATAAAGTGTTACCGACTCCNNTGTGACAGAATTATTTACTGCGTCTTCGGCCCATGCCAGGTCACTTTGCAGCAAAGTTTCTGCCTGGGTTTCTGTAATTCCGCTTTGGAACCGGTAGTTTCCTCTTCGGTAAGCTTCAATTTCCGTGTCTGTTAAGCGATGACCATGACCGATGGTTAGGAAACCTGTCCAGTTAGTTGGGTTTCGAACATTCGGATTTGCATCGTCGTAGACATGATCACGATAGCCTTCGCAGCGTTTCAGGAAGTCGATACCATTTTGGCTCATGCGCAAAGGAGGATTGGCTAACCCGCCGCTATAGTAGGATTGGCCTTTACTTGTTTTGTTACTTAGTTGAACATAAGTTGTTCCTTCGATTAAAACGCCTTTTTTTACCAATGCCAGTAACTGACCTTCGCTATACCCGAATGTCATTTGTAAATGTGGCTTATCGACGATAGTTTTAAAATCCCCGCCCCATTCAAAGCCCATTGCTTTACCTTCTTTTCCAATTAAGCTCCAACGGCTTTGGTCATATCCTTTTTCATAACCGAAATACGGTTTGATTTCTACCACGTCAATGGCCAATCCGTAATTGTGATAGCTTTCTCCGGCACGCGCATTGGTTACAATTTTTCCGGGTTTGGTTCTGCCTTTTGCATACAGTTCGTCTTGTTCTTCGAATGTACGGTATGGATTGCCTGTAACCCGCACTTTCATTCCGTGCTTGCTTTCCATCAGGTTGATATATTCCGCAACGGTTATTCGGATGTCGGGATGCAGTTCCAAAATTCTTTTATCGGTATGCTTGTCCCAGGTTTTCGGTATGCTCAAAGCCGACACGCGTGCTTTTTGATAAGACAGGCTCAAAGATTGAGATCCTGATCTTGATGTTACAATGGTTGCATTATTCCGCACAAAACCAAGATGTCCGTGATCGTTATGTCCATTTTCTCGCGCTACATTGTTCAGACTACCACTGTTTCCCTGGAAATTGAGGGTAAAACCGAATAATCGGGCAGTATCGAAAAGCGTCTGGTTATTTTCCTGGCTGAAATTAGGGCTGTTAAACGCATTTGCTGCCTGGAAACTAGTTCCCTGGCGATTTAAATAGCGAAAATCAATATCTAAACCGGAGCGGTTCCCGTTGTGGCCGTGTCCTGCATGATGTGGAAAACCGGCTTGCCATGGATCCCGGCCATTGGAGGAAGACATGTCTCCAAGAGATACCGTGAACTGGTGGTCGGTGTTTAGCCGGCGCATCAAACCGAATAATGCAGCAGCGGTAACAGGAAGTAAAAAATGATCGCCCTGACCGTAAACTACACCATTATCCGTTCCTCCGGCGTCAACAGTTCCATAACGTGCGAAACCGATTCCCGTATCCGGAATCTGAACCAATCCGCTTGCATTTGCAACCAATGTATAGGAAGGCTGCTGGTTACCTTCGAAAAAGTAACGGTGCGTTGTATTCGTTCCGGCTGTATAAGTAATTGTCCCGTTATTTGCGATCACATAATCATGAGGAGTGCCGGTTTTTGCCATCGATAAATCTGACAACGACCTTCCATAACCTAAGTTTTGGGGCAATTTCTTCTGAGCTCGTTCAATTTCAAGTAAAACATTTCTTTTTTGACGTTTCTTTATGAAATTTTCCATAATCTGAGTTTTATTAATTGTGAGTAGTGATTAATCTATTTGAAGGGTTTCAACCGCAATGAATTCAAGCTGTTTTGACTGCAGCAGCTGTTTTTCAGAAGGCAGATGCAAACGATGAAAAACACTGTTGACCGGTTTTTCGTTGAGTATTTTCTTCCATTCGGTATTTCCCTGACTTTCGTATGACAAAATCGGCAATTCGAATGCTCCGTCCTGACCTGCAACCAACACTCTTGCTTTTGCTTGTGGCAAACTATTCTTTACATTCATCGGATATGATACCATTAAAACAAAAGAACCTTTGCTGTCTGTTTTAGCTAAATCCACAACCGGTTTTACGGATACTCGTTTGTTTTGAACAAAGACCCCATCCAGTTGCACGGACATTCTCGGAAGCGGGGTTTGAGATCCGTTGCGCACCAATTGTCCGACAATCAGCAGGTAGGCCGAAGTGGTATTTTCCCCGGACGCCTTAACCGGAAGTGAAGGGTGTTTTAATCCGCTTCCGTTGATC
>DJFP01000139.1 GCA_002432565.1 Flavobacteriales bacterium UBA5869 | reverse complement strand
GGGTAGAAAATACGTTTCTGGAAACGCGGAGGAAGGTATTTCTGCCAGTTTGTTCCACCGGTTGCAGCAATGTCACCTTTATCTTTCTGTAAATAACGTACAGCTGACTTATAATGTACCAAAGGCCAATTGATGTTCACGTTTACGTCATTTTGCTTCAGGACATGGACAACTTCCGGTAATTCCTGATCTTCAGCAGGTAAGCGTAAATAACACTGCCACAGGTTATCGTTACGCAGTTTCTCACCCATTTGAATAAACTCTTCGCGGTAACGGTCTTCAAACTGAGTCAATGTCAAAGTCTTCTTACCGGTTTCAATATCTGTTGCTCCTTCTTTCCAGTATATGTTTTCAAAAAGCTCGGCAATTGGTTCTTTACCGGTATATTTTTCACGNNTGGTCTTTGTGGACCAATTGAAGGAAATCCGTAGAATGAATTTCAATTTTGCGGTATTGAGCGGATTGGAACCCTGAAGCAGGCGCCAGTGCCAATCTGAACTTCAGGAATTGTTCGCGCTGCATTCCGTCAACCATGATCTCAAAACTCTTTGTTAAAGCTTCAAAATAACGGTTGATCCGCTGAACATGTTCCACGAAGAAAGGAGCATCTAAATTCTTACGATCTGAAATTTGCTGAAATTCATGCAGGCATAATTTGAAGTATAGTTCAGTTACCTGGTGATACATCAAAAAAACCACTTCATCCGGAAAGTCAGTATATGTCTTCTGCAAAGACAATAAAGTATCTACTTGAATGTAGTCCCAATAATTTGGCATTCTTGAATACAATAAACTATCCAGATATGTTACCAAATCCTGACCTTGCGCGTCATATTTCGCTTTAAGAAGAGTAATTCTTTCTAAGATTTCAGGAGTTAATTCCATGTTTTATTCAGCTTTAGAAAGCAAAGATAGGAGAAAGAGCTGTATTAATCATGAACAAAAACGTGAATATTTGAACATTTGAAGCTTTCGGCAAGTCTGTATACTAAATTTTTAGCCCGGTAAATCGGTTTACTATTTCGCTTTTACCAAATCATGCTTAAGGCCCGACCATTCAACCAGGTGAAGTTTAATAGACCCAACCGGAATTTTCGCTTTCACAAGAATTGGAATGCGGTTTTCGTCCTTTGTCACCCAAAAACTTAGGTCATCCTGCTTTTTGAATACACGACCTGTTTGAACAACCGGAGCAAATTTCATACAGTTGAATTTTCCTTTTCGAATCGAAATCTTCTCATCCCCCAGGTATTTTACTTTTAAGGGCCAGATCTCATCGTCCATAAAACATTTAAATTCGAAGGTGTCACCCACTTTCGCAGATTTGAAGTTCAACGTACGCGCATAATAGAAAGAAGAGATCATGTCCTGGATTCCGGATGGAGTGGAAAAATCCTTCTGACCGTTATGTACTTTTTGCTTGTCCTGTTTGAATGCATAATCCTGGGAAAGCTTATATCCGCCTTCTTCCACACGGCGGACAAACTGCCATGGGAAAATTCCCTTTTTGTCAATGTAGCTTTCGTAAACATCGTTTACCTTGTAAACGGCATTGAATCCACCGAGCGTTTTTCCTGTACCCTTGATATGATATAGATCCCGGGTTCCGTTTCCTTTTTTGCTGGTTTCCTTTACTTCAAGAACAGCTTCACCTGCATCGATAAAACCATAGGTAATGCGGTAACGCAGTTTTTCTCCTGTTTGAAATGAATTGTTTGAAACAGTTGGCAGTGCGATTTCCTGCATACTACAGGTCAAACCGACTATGAAGATAACTGCTGCGGAGACGATCAAACGTGTTTTCATAACTTAATTTTCTAATTGTTGGAAAAAGTGATAACAAACTAAATGCCAAAAATTGGGTTTCATGTTTATTTAGAAATAATTGATTTCCAGTAAAAAGATACAATTTTTTAGAAATAATGAAAATACCTGAAGCAGATACCCCGGAAAATACGAATGATACCGACGGACATCGCTTCTTTGAAAACCAAAAAATAACTCCTTATACAGACTTGCTGCTTCACAACATGGGTCCTGGTTTGGCCGATAATGTTCCGGACCACTTGGCTTCAGGCTCCGAATGGAGAACACAGCCACTTTGGGGATTAGGTCTGATCTCGCTAGTGAACGGACATACTTATTTACTGCATGACGGAAGAGCAAGATCCATAGAAGAAGCTATTTTATGGCACGGAGGAGAAGCTGAAAAGAGCAAGGAGAATTACAAAAAACTTCCAGCCAAACAGCGACAATACCTACTGAAATACTTGCAGTCATTGTAAACAAAAGGAACTTCGACTCTGCTCAGTTTCCTTTTGATTTTTGACTGTGTTTAAAAGTTGCCTGAGCGGAGTTGAAAGCATCTTTTACAAAATGGAAATCTCTGTTCTCCGGTTCTTCGCCTTACCCTGAGGTGTTGCATTATCTGCAACAGGTTTGCTTTCCCCAAATCCTTTTGCAGCTATCCGTCCTGCATCAATTCCCTGGCTGATGAGGTAATTCTTCACCGATTCTGCTCTTTTTTGAGACAGGATTTGATTGGCGCTTTCGTCCCCGTCACTGTCGGTATGTCCGTCAATCCTGATTTTAAGGTCCTTTTTACGCTTCATGACGTCCACCAGGTTTTTGAGGTGCACATAGCTTGCGGCTTTCAGATCTGCTTTTGCTGTTTCGAATTGGAGGTTTGTGAATGAAAAAGTAGTTCCGGGATCATATTCAATTACTAATTCAGCTTCTTCAAAAAACTCACCGGGCTTTACCGCCGGTATTTCTATGGTGTTGTACTCGATTTCGTCGCCGATACTTTGGATGCGGATATCGTAAATGTCGCCGCTTGGTAGTTGTATGACAAATTGGCCCAGCTGGTTGGTAACACCTGAAAGTATTTGTTTGGATTTTTGTCCCGCGAAAAGCACTTTATCGTTTGCATAAGGTTTGCCGTTAAATCCTTTAACGATTACTTTGACAGGGGCTTTCACCGTTTGTGCATGAATTCCAAAAGATAAGAGCACAAGGCACAAAGAATAGATCAGTTTCATAACATTATTTTTCTTCTCAATGTCGGGATTGGGGAAAAGTAACAAATCCGGCAAAAAGATTAATTTAGGATCGTCAACAGTTCAGCTATGAAATTCGTCCGCTTTAAGATTTTGCTCATCTTTTTAATCGCTTTTTTGGTGGGTGCTGTTTTTTACAATTTGAAATGGTCAATTCAGGAAAGTATCATTTTCTCCTGGTTGACATTTGGCGGATTGTATTTGTTGGAAAGTATCGTTACCATGATCCGCATTCCTTCCAAATTTATTAGGCTGCGGGCAAAAGAAGAAGACCTGGGTGTTTGGATGCAATTCATCGTTTTGGTCATAACCTGTTCTACGGCCTTGATTGCTATCATCTTCTGGAACAGCGATAATAACATCCATTTCAGCAAACATAGCGCCATTCACGAGATTTTCTTCATTGCTACCGTGACTTTGGCCTGGATGGTACTGCATCTTTCATTTACTTTCCGCTATGCACACTTGTATTATGGAGATGAGAACGAGAAATATGCCAGTCATTCCCGCGGACTGGATTTCCCGGGAGAAGTCAACCCGGACTATTTTGATTTTGCTTATTACTCCTTTACGATCGGGATGACCTTCCAGGTTTCAGATGTGGTCATCAAAACGAAAGGCTTGCGTCGGTTGACACTGGCACATTCCCTGCTTGCTTTCTTTTTCAATACGATTTTGATCGCTATTACGATCAATGAGATCATCAATATTTGATGCCAGGATAAGAATGTTTTCAGATCGCTCGAAGTGGGCGAGGTATGATAGGGCACTTCTCCCCAAGATCAAAAAGACAGATAGATATGTGTCTGTTTGCCTGTCGAATCTTGGAAACCTATTTGACCTCTGGAATAGGAAATCAACCCGCTACTACAGGAGCAGCAACCTCTTCTTCCTCCGGTTCCGGGAAAACAATCGTCTTCTCCAGCACTTTTGTAGGAATAAAAGGCTGGCTGGTCAGTGGAAATAAATCCATCAATTCACCACTGTAATAAAACTCGTAGCATAAACCGCCGAAAGTATATTCCTTGTCGCCCACATTGAAAGTTGATCCGCCCACTGCCGGGTTTTTCTTCGGTTTACTTTTTTGGAAGCCGAGATTATACAAAGTTCCGAGGATTTCCGGTCTGTACGCTAAAGTAAATCCTTCCTTTTCCCAGTGCGACTGGAATTGGCGCAGGAAGAATGCCGTGTACAAGTAGGAATAAAAATGATCTCCGCCTTTCATTAAGCGCTGGATGGTCAAATGTTTATGCGCTTCGATGGTATCGTTTACCAATTCCGGGAAAGAATCTTTGACGTTCAGGCAATTTTGGTAATAAGCTCCGGGGTAAAAAGCGCTGCTTTTGTCAAACAGGTTCTTTTCGATCTTCAATGCCGTATTCTGAAGAATTCCGGTTACACCATACCCACGGTTGGTAGTAAGGATCAATCGGTTATAGGGAACGACGTATTTTTTGAATTGCTCCCTGGAAGAGTTGAACATGCGAATTTGTTCACCCACCAGGCACATCACGATCAAACGAGACTCAACGCCTGTAATGCGAGAAACCGAATCGATTGCTGCACTGTCTGCTCTGACCACCCGGCAGAATTCTTTCCATTCACGGTAATTTGCCCAGGGATAAATAGAAAGAGAGGCTTCGCTTGCCTGAGCTTCGATGCGCTGCAGTTCGCGCTGGTAACCTTTGTGATTCTGCATCCGAAGATTGGCCGCATCCAGCATTCTCAGAGCAATAGTCACATCTCCCGAACGATGAAAAGCATCCAGGATCAACTTGGCATTCTGAGGATAATATTTCGCCAACAAACCTACGTTTTGGTACATCTGGCGCTCCTGTTTTGCAAAAGTAAGACTGTCTGTTTGGAACCCCTGGTTGTACTTGCCGGCCATTTCGGAAAAATAGCGGCTGTTCAGGTCCACATTCCCGCTGTCATTGGTCCACTTAAATTTAGCGGCCAAAGCAACACCGATCAGGGCCATGGCGAATAATGCCAATAGATGGATCACTCCAAAATAACCGCGGCGCAGCCATTTTTTGAAAGTACTTCTGGGTTTTTTAGTGGTTTCTGTTGTTGCCTGGGCCTGGACCGGAGTCGCCTGTTGTTCCATCGATGGTTTAATTTTGGTGCAAATGTATAAATCTGTTGCAAAAAATGAACACATCAGGGTGCAATCTGTTGAAAATGATTTCAATCAGCGGGTTTTGATGAACAAAACGGGGATTTGAGTGTATCGCTTTTAAATCCGTGTCTATGAAAATTCGATTACTTCTGATAATATTTAGTCCTTTGGCCTTGTGTGCTCAATTGCCTGATTTGAAGGCCCCTAAGTTCAGAACTACGGAATATGAAAATTTACAGGCGAAAACAGTTGCACAAACACCGGGTGATTTTCAGTTAAAAGGTCCGGTTAAAGAAGTCTATGAAACCATTTGCATGCTAAAGGAAAACGGAGAAGACAGTTCTTTATGTTTACGTGCTGAATACCTGTTTTCGGAAAAGGGAAGGGTTGTTAAACTATTCGGAAGATTCTATGAGTTTTGGACTCATGCGTTATAACGACGTTAATTGGATAGTCAATACGTATGACCGGGGAAACGCTTCTCGAAACAATGCGCTGGATCAATTATTACCAAAAATCAAAAACCGTGATTCGATTTAATGAACAAGGTTTCAAAACGCAGGAAATTTATACCTGTTATGACTGTGAATCTTCTATGGACCGCAGCGACCCTTTTTACGACAGCATTTTTGATTATACGCTGAATTATCAGTGGACTCCGGATTTCGACAGTGTCAGTTTAAAATACCGGTATGTGAAAGCAAGATCACCATATCAGAGGCAAAAGGATATCACCCGTTCATTTGTTCGCGAATTAAGTAAAAAGAGAAATACCCACCCGCCCACATCTTTTACAGATTTCGAGAACCTTTATTTCAATTCCTTTCAGGAGGATATCAAAACCGATGAGCGAAACCGAATTATTGAATGGACCGTTTGGGACCACTCCATTAAGAACTCCATAAATGTTCATCTTAAAACGGAATACTGTTATAATGACAACGATGAATTGACCGAGATCAAACATTATTCTACCGCTTGGAGCGGTTCTGAGCTTAATTTCCAGTTGGAACTCAGGGAAGAGATTACTTATATTTCTTATGATGCAAACGGGAATTGGACAGAACTCGAAGTGAGGGTCCAACCCCAAAAAAGAGGGCAATTTTATGCTTCCAAAGACGTAGACTTTAAGTACAAACGAAACATCAGTTATTATTAGTTTTTCAGATCATTAATCGTGCACCGCTGAGTTTATTTTTGGAAGGAATGTTTACCTTTCCGTTTTCCAAACACAACCGATAAATTCAGCAATGGAGAAACCTTTTTATAATCCGCAGGAAATCAAAAAAGAATTATCGGTTCTGTACAAACATTTCCCACAGACCAAGCGCCTGCTTCGAACCTTTGGTTGCGATGCACTGAC
The DNA here is from genome assembly GCA_002432565.1 of Flavobacteriales bacterium UBA5869. Lineage (GTDB taxonomy): Bacteria > Bacteroidota > Bacteroidia > Flavobacteriales_D > Crocinitomicaceae > Fluviicola. The sequence continues at coordinate 3,199 of DJFP01000139.1, read as the reverse complement.
AGCGGAAGAGCTCTTCCAGGAAGCACTCATCATTTACCTGCGAAAGAAAAACGATCCCGATTTTGAGTTCCAACTGGAACCAATCCATTTTATCAAGCAAACCTGCAAACTGCTGTGGTACAACACTGCCCGCAAAGAACAAAAACAGGGTACGGGAAGTTTGGAAACGGATGTGGAAGCAATTCCCGAATCCTGGATGGAGAAAGAGCTGCAGTACAAACAATTGGAAAGCGCATTAGCGAGAATCGGGAAACAATGTAAGGAGTTATTGCATTTGTTCTATGGTTTGGGCTGGAACATGGTGGATATCGCCAAAAAGCTGGATTTCCGAAACGATAAAGTGGCGAAAGCGCAAAAATACCGCTGTATGCAGAAAGCCAAAGATTTGGTGCAGGAAGCTCAAATGACTGTTGAACTCAATCAATTTTAACCATGGACTCAAATTGGAACCAATTGATTGAGCGTTATTTGAATAACGAGCTTTCAGCAGAAGGAAAAACGGCTTTTGAAGCAGAATTAAACCAAAACACAGAACTCCAGAAAGAGTTTGAATTACATAAACTGACGACCGAACTCATTCAGCGGAATTCCTTAAGAAGATTGGTCAGGCAGTCGGGTAAATGGTTTCATGCAAAGAAACTGTTTGTGAAAGCGGGAATAGGATTGATTATTGCCGGTGTTTTGGCCGCTTCGGTGTATGTCATACTTAATTGGGACAGCATTACCGGAAAACCTGAATTTCTGGAAAAACCGCTATTGGAAAAATTGGAGAAAGAATTGGTTTTTGAGAACATCGTCCCGGAATATTTCGAATTCACCGGAGAATCGGATGTTTTTTTATCAGAAAGCGGTGTTTTGTTGAGCATCACGGACGAATCATTCCTGCTGAACGGAAAAGCATACAAAGGCAAAGCAATCGTTCAATGGCAGGAAGCGCAAAAAGCATCCGATATTGTAAAAGCCGGACTGAGTACCAAATCGGGGGATCGCTTGCTGGAAACGCAGGGAATGTTTAGTCTCAACGCATTCACGCCGGAAGGAAAGAAACTGCAGCTGACGGACAAAGGTGTTTACGTGCAGGTACCGGTTGATGAGCTGAAAAAAGACATGAAACTCTTCACCGGAGTTCCCGGGAAAAACGGCGGAATTGATTGGCAAAATCCGGTTGAACTGGAACGCCTGCCCAAACCAAAGGATATGTCTGAGATGGNNAAACCGAAGAACATGTCTGAGATGGATTTGTATCCCCCGGATTACGAACCCAAATTGAACGAATTGAAGTGGTTTACCGAAAAAGCGAAACGCGATAGTTTGTATCTGAGTTTTGAGGAACACTTGTCGGAAGAGTTTGATATGACACAGGAGGTTATCGATATTGCTTACCCCGGTTATTTTGACGCAAATAATGTTGATTGGTATAATAAGCCGATTGATGAATACCCGAAAGATCCAAAGCTAAGAGGAGAGTTACTTTTCAATACAAGATGTGCTACTTGTCATATGGCGCACTATAATAGCACAGGACCCAAACTATTTCGTGTTCGCCAAAAATGGGCTGAAGGTGGGGCGAAAGAAGGATCTATTTACCAGTGGGTGGCGGATTGGAATAAGGCAGCGATGTCTGATTCATATGCCAGTGAAGTTTCAAACATTAAACCTACGGCAATGATGCAATTTCCCGAATTGGAAGGACGAACAGCTGAGATTGATGCCATTTTCGACTACATTGATGGTATCCCTTTCGATTATGAAATGACGGATGCAGCATCAAGAGAAAGCTATTTGATTCCTCCGTCAAAAGTACTGGCAATCTGGAACCCGAAGTTTAATAACACGAACCTGGCCACGCAAGACTTTGAAGACCGCATGAAAGCGATTCATGGAACATGTGATAAGAAAGTACTGGAAGTCTATGTCTCCAACTTGAATACACCTTTGTGGAAACTGGATGAACGCGTGGTAAAAATGGGGTATTCACAATTTCAGCAGTTTGCTGATCAGAAAGTCGGGGTGATCAAAATTGATGATGCGCACCAAAAGAATCTGAATGCGTTCTATGAAAAGGCTATTGAAACGATTCGTGAGAGAGGAAAGAAGGAGTTGGAAACTGCTCTGAAAAAAGGAAGCCAGTGGGATAAGGAGCTTGAGCAAGAGCGTGAAAAAGAACAACTTCACAAAGGGATGCGGGAATCCGCAAATCTGGAAGAAGAATATGGCTTTAACCTGGCAAACGTAGGGAAACAGCTTGGTAAAACGCTCGGATTCCAGGTTCACGGAGGAGGAACAGTTCTCAATATCGACGCCTATGTCAGAGAAGCAACGGTAAATCGACAATCAACGGTCATTACCGATCCTGAAACTGGAAAAACGGCTCAAATCACTTATGAACCCATGTCTGTTGAGGTGAAAAATGCTGAAAAGTACGGACGTTTGTATTTGTATTTATTCTCCAAAGAGATCAACAGCTACCAGCGCCTGGATTTCAGAAACGGAAAATTGGAGTACAATCTAAACGGAGACATGAATTACACAGCTGCGGTTATCGGAATCAACGAAACCGGATATTTCTATCACCAGCTGAATGAATTGAGAGCCGGAGATCTTGGTGTAATTTCTTTAACTAAGATCAGTGAAAAGGAATTCGAACAGAAAATTACCGGATTGAATAAAAATCGAATTGCCAAACCAATGGATTTAAAGGATGAGTTGAACTGGTTATTTAAAGAAAAAGTGGATTACGAAGTTCAAAAGAAACGCCGGGAAAATGCGGCTTTCCGAAGAGAGGTTGAACCGGCGGTTTATAAGTGCCGGATGGAATTGCATAATCAATAATCTGCAGAAAACAAAAGGGCGTCTTGTTAAATCAAGACGCCCAACTTTTTTATTCTGTAACAACCTCCCGGCGCTCACCGATCTGTTGTCGCCACATGGCGTAATACAAGCCTTTTTCGTCGAGCAATTCGTTGTGTTTCCCCGTTTCGATGATCACCCCTTTTTCCAGCACGAAAATGCGGTCGGCATGCATGATGGTCGATAAACGGTGCGCGATCAAAACCGTGATGTGTTCCTTTTTATCTGTGATTTCGCGGATTGTGTTCGAAATAGCTTCTTCCGTAATGGAATCCAACGCCGATGTTGCCTCGTCGAAAACCATTAGTCGCGGTTGGCGAAGCAATGCGCGTGCAATCGATAAACGCTG
>DJFP01000213.1:7063-11034 GCA_002432565.1 Flavobacteriales bacterium UBA5869 | reverse complement strand
GGATCGTAAGATCTCCAACAGAAGGATTTACCCGGCTATCGACATCATTGCGTCAGGAACACGCCGCGAAGATTTGCTCGTAGGAAGAGATGTACTTCAAAGAGTTTGGTTACTTCGCAAATTCATTGCAGACATGAACCCGGTAGAAGCAATGGAGTTCGTAAAAGGACACATGGACAATACCCGTTCCAACGAAGAGTTTTTAGTATCAATGAATTCATAATATTTATAAGTCCCCCCAGCTGATCGCGGGAGGACTTTATTTTTTTGTCATGAGAATTTCTTTAAAAATTGCCATATTATTTGCCGGGATTTGGTTCACTGGCAAGATGATCTTTTTTTATACTCAAATACTCCAGGATGAAGCAGGTGTGAAATTCCAGGTTATGTGGAATATCTTATGCTTATTACTTGGAATGACCATTGGTACGATTGCCGAAAAACGAAAAGAAAACAGACAGGAAAGTTCTGCCTTGGGAGATATTAAGAATACGCTCGGAGGAGGATTGGTATACACTATCATTGTAGCCGGATTGATTTTCCTGTACTATGCCAAAATTGACCCCTCGTACAATGCGAATCAGTTGGCACAGGCAGAAGAAGTTGTAACTAAGGCTTTAAACGATCCGGAACAATTAAAAGAATTAAAAAAAGACCCGGAGATGGAGGTATTGACGAAAGAAGAGATCTTCAATAAAGCGATGTCGAATTACAGGTCTATGTTTAATCCTACTTCCACAATGACTATTTCCCTTCTTGGAATGCTGTTATTGTCAACAATTAATGCAATTCTTTTAACTGTAATTTTCCGCCGCGTTTTATTCAAACAGCGTACATTCTGAGACATCCAATTTCCTGAAAGACGATTATATCATATTAGGGGCGTCCAGGTTTAATCTGGACGCCCCTAATGTTTAAATTCAATTGATGTACAAAAAAGTATCGCCCACTTATTTATCCTATTAGCTCCTCTCCAAGTTTCTCATAATCAATCCCGTCGAAATTCCCCGACGACATCATCAAAAGCACCGAATTATCCCAATTCTTTGCACGAATAAAGTCCAATACTTCCTGCGTGTTGTTTACAACCTTCACATTTCCTCCAAAAGCTTCCTGAACCTGCTTGATCGTCAAAGGTTCCAGTTTTTTATGCGCTACAACTGCCGGACTAAAATATACCAGTGCTTCATCCGCAGCGTTCATTGCGCCGTCATATAACGGTAAAAACTCCTTTCTCAAAGAAGAAAAAGTATGAAGTTCCATACAGGCAACTACATTGCGATCCGGATATTGTTCCTTAACAGCAGAGGTCGTAGCCTTTAATTTAGACGGAGAATGCGCAAAATCCTTAAACATTGTAAAAGAACCATTTTCTGCTACTTTCTGAAGCCTCTTCCCTGCTCCTTTGAATGTTTTAATCGCTGTTAGGAAATCGTGATTGGGAATATGCATCGATTCAGCCAAATGCATCGCTCCGACAAGGTTTTGAAGGTTGTGTGCCCCGAAGACGTTCAACTCATACTCTTTTCCTTCGTAAGACATAATTGTTCCGGTTTCTGTTGTTCGGTATACCGGTGTCTGATATGGTTTGGTTTCCAATTTAGAAGCAAACTCTTCTCCAAGGCTTTTCACCGCCGGATCTTCCGAGTTGTAGACCAATTTTCCACCAGGTTCGATCACTTTGCAGAATTTCCGGAACTGGTCCACATAATTTTCCCACGTTGGAAACACATTGATATGGTCCCAGGCAATCCCACTAATTAAAGCAGTATCCGGTCTGTATAAATGAAACTTGGGCCTTCTGTCTATCGGTGAACTCAAATACTCATCACCTTCCAGGATCATAAAAGCAGCATCTTCTGAAAGTTTCACCATGCAGTCGTATCCTTCCAGCTGGGCTCCGACCATGTAATCCACGTTCAAGCCCAATTCATTCACCACATGAAGCAGCATGGAGGTAATGGTAGTTTTACCATGGCTTCCACCAATTACAATACGGTATTGGTCTTTGCTTTGCTCATACAGGTATTCCGGGTAAGAATAGATCGGGATATTCAATTGCTTTGCTTTCAACAGCTCCGGGTTATCTTCCCGGGCATGCATTCCAAGAATAACAGCATCCAAATCTCCGGTAATCTTTTCCGGGAACCAACCGATTGAAGCAGGCAGAATTCCTTGTTTTTCCAATCGGGTCCTTGACGGTTCAAATATTTCATCATCGGAACCGGTTACTTTCGCTCCTTTTCGGGACAAAGCAATCGCTAAATTGTGCATTGCACTTCCTCCAATTGCAATAAAATGAACATTCATAGACCTGCTATTTAAATTTAGGTCGAAATTAGTGGAATTGAAAGACAATAAAACAAGTAGGGGCGGAAAATTTTCCGCCCCTACTTGTTCATAATAATATAACTGTTTTAATAATTACGCGTCAATTTTGCGTCCTGAGTCTCTTTTTGCCAAACCAATTCCGTAGTAGGCTCACCGTTTTTTTGGTATGTTACCATGTTCATAGTCTGTGTTCGAATGTAAACATTTGCTTTTCCGTCAATCACAACAACTCTTCTGGTAACAATTGCAGAAACAAGTCCGTCCGATCCCATTTGATCAAACTGCTCCTGGTTAACTCCTTCTTTGTATTTGGTCAAATCCACTTCATAAGCTCCCGTTGTTACTTTAACAGGTTGTTTCGACTCAATTTCATCAATCGATTTTTTAGCTGCTACGGCTCTCTCATCACTTTTTTCAGCGATAATTTTACTCGATGTTCCTAATTCTTTAACGGAATTCTTAAGCAGTAAATCATTTTCAGTAGAATGACTGTTTTGAGCGGCATTCTCGTTGACCTCTTTTTGGGCGCTGACGATTTTGCTGTTATTCTCAACTATTTTCTGATCATGTACTTTTTGCTGGTCTTGTTGAGATTGACTGTTCGCATTCTGAATTTCTACAAAGTTCTTTTTGTTATCAGCTGTGGCAATAGACGGCAGTTCGGCTCTGTTCTCTACCTCGATTGTTTTATCATTCAGAATTTTCTTATTCTCAATATTCTTCACATACGCTTTATTGTAATCAGCTCGATCGATTTCTGTTTTTTCATCTCTCTTGTGCTCAACAATCTCAATATTATCTTTATGAACGTCTACTCTTTCAGCAACTGCTTCTGCAACAATTTTCGTGGTTTCTTCATTCTTATCTGCAAAACGCTTTAAATTCTCTGCATGTGCTTTATCATTATCAAGCTTCTTTTCAGAGTGGACCTTCTCAATCTCTTTCATTTTTTCATCGTTGTTCAAAGAAAGCTTTTTATCCTCAACTGTTTTAAGTGCGACATTGTTTTCCACACTTTTCAGGACTTCCTTAGTCTCAACAGTTTTTTCTGCTGCGTGTTCTGAATTTTCACGCATCAAATCAGACTGGACAATAGAAGCATCTTTTACTTTCTTTTCTTCAGCAAGGCGTTCCTCGAAGTCATCGATTCTATTTTTCTCCAGGTCCAATCGAATTTCCGTAAAGGCCTTGTCATTTTTTGCAATTTCGGAATAGGATTCATTAGACTTTTCAGCTTCAGTGACATTCAAATTTACGGAAGACTTTTTGATCACCTCATTATTATCAATAGCAGCTCCGTCCAAAGCTCCATTGGAGACAATCACGGCTTGCGTTGCCGCCTCCAATTGCTGTTTCTGATTCACAATATTCAACTGATCGATCAAGATGTTCTCCTCATTGCTTTTCGTCAATGTCTTCTCTTTTTCAACCATCAAATCAACGTTATTCTGAACTTTTGCATACGCTGAAGCGTCACGAGCACTGTTATCAACTCTGATCTCACCCAAAACACTATCTGCAGATAAAGCCTGATTATTTTGTTTTTGGCTTAGTTCACCGGTTCTATCAGTAGTACCTCTAAGCTTCTCCGTCATTTTATTCTTACGTTTAGCTTTCCGTGTTTCAGATGTTTTCTGTAA
>DJFP01000213.1:0-7038 GCA_002432565.1 Flavobacteriales bacterium UBA5869 | reverse complement strand
GCTCGCTCATAAAGTTCTTTTGCTTTCGTGTAATTCTTGTTATCAAATTTATCGTCCGCACCGCTGATAATATTTCTGTAAGCACGCTCTTTGTCGGCATCTGCCTCTTCCCGGAGTTTGATTTCACACTTCTTCGACTGCTCATAAGCATAAGCATTCGAAGGGAATTTAGTAAGAATATTATCATAAGCAGATTTAGCTGCAGACCATTTACTGTTATTGAATTCCTGGTCGGCCATAGCAATTAATCCCTGAAGCTCTTTATTCGCTGCATTTTCTTTGGCAATATCATCCAGGATCTGACGCATTTCAGCAATTTTATTCTGAGCAGTCTGATCTTTTGCTTTNNAGCTTCTTCATACTGAGTAATTGCGCCGTTGTAATCTTTATTTGAAGCCGCATTGTTTCCTCTGTACATCGCCGCGTCGTATAGTTTTTGCTCTTCAACGGCAGGATCTACTTTATTAGCAAGTAATGCTTGCAATTCGGCAATTTTTTGATCCGGAACAATGTCATCCGGTTTGATCGTTTTTGCTGCTTTGTAAGCATTGATTGCATCCTCCAGTTTATTAGCTTTTGCCAACCCATCAGCTTCGGCCATCTTTTTTGCAAACAGGTTTTGTTGATCCAAAGCCTGCTTTTCTGCCTTTTCAAGATCTGCAATTTCCAGAAGCTTTTGCTTCGGATATTGGTCAGCCGGTCTGAAATTGATAGCACGGTTGAACATTTCCTTCGCTTTCACATAATTCTTTTCGTCAAAAGCCTTATTTCCTACATCAATAATCTTTTGATATGCCTGATCACCATCGAATGTTTCCTGTTCAGCCAGCTTTTTCGCTGCATCTGCTTTTTCAACCGGTAGTTTCTCATAAGGTTTGAGTACCAAAGCAGAATTGTATGCCTGGATTGCATCCGTATATTTTTTTGCCAGAACCAGGTCATCTCCTTTTTTCAAAGCAGCCTGGTATTCTTCTTCCACTTTCTGCTGCTCGGCATTTTGAAGTTTTAATGCTTTGATTGCTTCAATGCGGTTCTTCGGTTCCTGTTCATTGCTCTTTACCGCCAAAGCCTCTCCGTATTTCACGATTGCCTCGTCGTATTTTTTGGCTGCCTCCAACTCTTTTGCTTCGGTTAGAACAGCGTTGTACTTTTTATTTAGTTCAGCATCTTTGAGCTCTTCTGCAATTTTCTTATCACACCAAACAATTGCTTTCGCTACCTCTTCGTCTTCCTTGATTGCTTTCGCTTCCAGGTATTTTTGCTTTGCTTCTGCGTATTTATTTTGGTTCTGGAACGCCATTCCTTCTCCTTTAAGCTTATCAAAGGCAGCTTGTTTTTGAGCTTCACTTGCCTGATCATTTTCCAGCTTCAGGATCTCTGTCATTTTTTCAGAAGCAGTATTGTTCGATGGATCCAAAGCCAGCACCTGCTGGAATTTTCCTCTAGCTCCGTTCAGGTCTTTTTTGGACAAAGCAGCAGAACCTTCCGTCAACAATTGGTTAATTTGCTTTTCCTTGTCTGCTTTTGCCATCAATCCGTCAATTTCCTGGATTTTTTCTTTCGGAAGTGTTTGTGCCGGATCTAAAACAGAAGCTTCTTCAAATTTCTTCTTTGCTTCTGCCAGCTTGTTTTGCCCCAATAAATCGGTCCCCGCTTTCACAGCGGCATCGTATTTATCTTTCTGAGCTGCGGCCTGCGCATTATCAGCAAGGATCTTGGTTACTTCATCCAGCTTATCCTTTGCCTCTTTCTTCGTATTATCAATCGTAGTTGCTGCAAGGAATTTCTCTTTAGCCGTTGCGTAATCCTTCGAACTCAACGCTGCCATACCTGCATTAAATGCTTCCTGGTATTTTTGGTTCTTATCTTTCTCAGCATTCGCAGCGGCCTCTTTTTTACCAAGCTCGATCAGTTTTTGCTTTGGCACTTGTGAAGCAGCATCAAGCAATTGAGCTTCTTCGTACTTCTTTTTAGCTGTTTCAAAGTTCGAAGCCGCCAAAGCAGCATCACCATCCGTAATTGCCTGATCAAATTTCGCCTTATTTTCAGCTTTCTTGCTTTCTGCCAGAATTTTTGCGTCCACAGCATCAATCTTAGCCTGAACAGCCGCATCCGGGATCAAAGCAATGGATTCCTGGTATTTTGCTTTCGCATCGGCATACTTCATGGTTTTGTCTAAAGCATCACCTTCTACTACCAATTGTTTGGCTTTTGCAATTTTCTCCGCATTTGCCTTTTCAAATTCCAATTGTTTATTAACCTCTTCTATTTTTGCCTTCGCCTCAGCATTATCTTTATCCAAAGTCAAGACCTGCTCGAACTTAGCTTTTGCTCCCGGATATTGTTTTGCCGTAAGAGCCGTATTTCCTTCCGTCAGTAATTTGGTGATTTGCTCTTTCAGGGCGTTTGCTTTCGCAATCTCATCCAACTTGACTTTTGCTTCTGCAATTTTGTCCTTCGGATAGGTTGCCGAAGATTCAAAGGTCAAAGCTTCCTGGTATTTGGCAACTGCCTCAGACCATTTTTCCTCTCCCATTAAAGCATCACCGGCTGCAACTGCATCGTTGTATTTTTGTTTCTTGTCCTGTTCTGCTTTTTGGGCATTCAGTTTGCCGTCCAAATCAGCCAGTTTCGCAGTCGCTGCAGCATCACCCGGTCTGATCTTTAACGCTTCTTTGTATTTATCGCGTGCAGCCATCCAACTTTTTTGACCATAAAACCCGTCTCCGGCTTTCATAGCTGCATCGTATTTCGCTTTGTTTTCTTCGTCTTTCTTAGCAGTTTCAATGGCTAGTTCTGCTTTCGCAATTTCATCTTTCGGGTACTGTTCCTGTTTTTTACCAAGAGCTTCGTTATACCTCGCAATAGCTTCCGTATATTTTTTCTGGTCTCTTAATGCATCAGCTGAAGCAATCAAAGCCTTGTACTCGCTATCCAACTGCGCATTTGCAAGATTGGCGGATTTCGCAGCTTTTAAAATTCCATCAATTTCAATAATTCGGTCATTCGGATGTTTTTCAGCTTCTTTCCCTTTGATTTTTGTAGCTGCCTCATATTGAGTTAAGGCTTCTTCGTATTTCTTAGCTGTAAACAGAGCATCTGCCTGCTTGATGATTGAATTGTAATTTGCTTCCCCCTGTTTTTGAGCACCTTCCGCATCCTTCATGATTTTCTCGATCTTCTTAGCCATTTTATCGGCAAGGATCTGGTCGTACTGCAAAACGGTATTCTGACCATCAAAGTAGAATTCTGTGATGGGGTTGGTTTTGATGTAGCTGTAATCGACATTCGGTTGTTCATCGAACAGGGAAATTTGAGCCTGGCCTTCCGGCTTGGAGGTTCCCTGGAGTAATTCGTCGTTTACATTGGAAACATTGATATTCAATAAGCGGGAAACCTTTCCGGCTTTTGATACTTCGACTTTATACTTCTTCCCGGCTTTGAGCAATAACTTCACTTCACCTGAAGCGTCTGTAGTCATGGTAGACACAGTACTTGAGCCCTCCATTAGCTTTACTGTAACACCGGATTCCTTCTTACCTGTGGTATAGTTGGTAGTTTTAATGAAGAAATTCATATCAATCTGTCCAAAAACCAGGTTGGTCAGAAAGAAAAAGGAAATTAAAATAAGGAGTTTCACTCTCATGTTTTTAGTTTATTCTAGTCGTAGTACAACCGAAATTGATTTTGGTTTAAATTCGCTGCGTATATTCATACAAATATCGGTAAAAAAAGTTCATTTTCACTGCAATGATTCAATTTAAACAACTCAGTTTTTGGGAAAAAGTTACGCTTCTGGAAAATATTGATTTCCTGATAGTTGGAAGTGGAATAGTAGGCTCCGCATGCGCTCTGGAACTGAGAAGGGGAAATCCGGATGCAAAAATTGCGATCCTGGAACGCAGTTATCTGCCCCTCGGAGCCAGTACAAAAAATGCCGGATTTGCATGCTTCGGAAGTGTAACAGAACTTTTGGACGACCTCGAAAACGTTTCTGAAGAAAGCGTTTGGAACACGGTGAAATTGCGCTACGAAGGCTTGGAACGCTTGCTGCAACGCTTTTCAAAAGAAGATTTGAATTATGAGAATTGCGGTTCTTACGACCTGATTACCGGAGAAGAAGATTTAGCCGTTTATCATCCGAAACTGGATTATTTGAACCGGCAGATCGAATTTATAACCGGTCAAAAAAATTGTTATTCCTTCGAGAAAAATGTGAATGGAAAATTTGGTTTCAAAAGTTTTAAAGGCGGTTATTTCAATCGGCTGGAAGGTGCGATTGATACCGGAAAACTACTTTTGGCAACCCAAAAAGACCTGGCAAAAAACGGGATCATTGTATTAAACGGAATTGAGGTTCTTCAAATTCATTCCGATCAAAACGGGGTAATTCTTGAAACAAATTACGGGGAAATCCGAGCCAAAAAAGCAGGAATCACCATCAATGGATTCGCTAAAAAACTGTTGCCGAAATTAGCTGTGGAACCAGCAAGAGCACAGGTTTTAGTTACTTCTGAGATCAAGAACCTTCCGGTAAAAGGAACTTTCCACTTAGACAAAGGCTATTATTACTTCCGGAATGTTGGAAACCGTATTTTATTCGGCGGGGGAAGGAACCTGGACTTCAAAGCGGAAAACACCTTTGATTTAAACCAGACAAACCTGATCCAAAACGCTTTGGAAAAACTGCTCAGAGAGCAAATTATCCCGGATACAAGGTTTTCGATTGACTACAGATGGTCCGGAACAATGGGAGTTGGAACAGAAAAAGGGCCTGTCATTGAGAAAATCGGGCAAAACACTGCTGTTGGTGTACGTCTTGGCGGAATGGGCGTTGCAATCGGCTCATTAATAGGCGAAAGACTTGCCCGCATTCTGAACGACTGAAAAATCCATGTATTTCAACGAAATGGTCAGTCAGATTTTCATTTTATTCTTGTATTTTCGAGCCAAATTAAACTCTTATGAACGCAGCACATTCGCACTTAATTATTAACCATTTTCCGATTATCGGATTAATTCTTGGAATCATAGTTCTTCTAATCGGGATACTTGCAAAATCCACAGTAACAAGGAGAGTCGGGCTATTGCTTTTTATCATCGCCGGGATCACTGCCCAAATTTCAGACGCAACCGGTGAAGGTGCCGAACACTTTGTGGAAGAAGCCGTAGAACAACGTACCATTTCTCAGGACTGTCCGGATGCCATCCAGCAAACTCTGGAAAACAGCGAAGAAACCGAAACATTGATCCATATCCACGAAGAACATGCGGAAGAACTAATGCCGATCATGTGGGGAATCATGGCTTTATCCATTATCGCACTATTCCTGGAATTTAAGAAGAAATCAATGGCAATGCCCGCATCCATTATTGTGCTGATTATTGGTGTAATTGCAGCTTATTTTGCAAAAGAAGTGGGGAATTCCGGCGGCGAGATCTCACACCCTGAAATCCGAAAAGACTTCAAGTTGAAGGAAAACACCTACCAGGACGAAGATTAAGTAATAATTATATCATACAGTAGGGGCGCGATTAATCGCGCCCCTACTGTATTAAAACCAAATTCACAATTCATAAAACCATGCTCGAAAAATTCAACACTCACTACAAACCCGATGCAGATTGTGTTCCTGCATCCGCAGAGACAATCGAACGCTACCAGGACAAAATCCCGGAATCCTTGATTGAGATCTGGAAAACCAGTGGATTCGGAAAATACAACAACGGACTGATCGAATTTGTGAACCCGGCAGATTTTGAAGACAGTTTATGGACATGGCTGGGAAGAGAAGTTTCGAATTATGTCCCGTTTGCAATCAGCGCATTCGGTGAACTATTCTATTACCGGAGACTGACGGAAGTAGATGAAGATGTCTGCATCATTGATATTCAGTACCGTGAGATCAAAACGCTGATTTGGAGCATGAAGGGTTTCCTTGAAGATCTTTTGTTAGACGAAGAAGACCGTAGTATTTGGCTGCGCGAAAAACTCTTTACCGAAGCATTCAAACAACTTGGAAAACTGGAAAAACACGAAGTATTTACTTTTGTTCCCATTCTGGCATTCGGAGGAGCCGAAGAAGTCGAATACCTGCAAAAAGGAAACGCACAGGTTTACCTGGATTTGGTATTTCAAATGACAAGTTAATATAAACAGTAGGGCGCGATTAATCGCGCCCTACTGTTTATTGTTGCAATATTTTATTCCTGCGCTAAATCTTTATTCGGTTCTTCAACCGGTTGGTCCAGTGTTGGATTTGCATCCGGGACATCGACTGCCGGTGATGAAGGATTTGGCATCCCGAAAGGCTTGGAGAATTGGGTTGGGGTTTGAATAATCTGATCCATTTTCACGGATTCTTCCAAAAGCGGTTTTTCGATAATATCTGTTGTTTCCCGAACCATTTTCTGAAGATCAAAATCAGTTTTTACGTCACCCGCTGATTTTTTAATCTCATTTTGAACGTCTTGTGAAGCCTGCCTGATCTGATGCATCGTTTTACCCATAGTACGGGCAATTCCCGGGATGCTTTTAGAACCAAAAAACATCAATATAACCAGTAAGATCAAAACGATTTCAGAACCGCCGACATCACTAAGAAATAAGGGTAAAACTGTCATAATGACAACAAAAGTAATCGATTTAATTGAGCTATCCTAGCAGATTGTCTTAGGAAACGTTAATTTTTAATCGTTTTTTAGATGATAATTTGGTTATATTTGCGCCCAAAAACATTAAAAAAGAAGCATGGCAACTACCGCAGATATTCGAAACGGACTGTGTATCAGATTCAACGACAAAATCAGTCAGATCATTGAATTCCAGCATGTAAAACCTGGTAAGGGACCGGCTTTCGTTCGTACGAAGATGCGTGTGATCGAATCCGGAAAAGTAATTGACAATACATTCTCTGCCGGTCACAAAATTGACATCGTTCGTGTAGAAAACCGCGAATACCAGTACTTGTACCAGGAAGATGACAACTTTATCTTCATGAATAACGAAACGTTTGAACAAGTTCCTATTCCTACAAA
>DJFP01000180.1:1851-2514 GCA_002432565.1 Flavobacteriales bacterium UBA5869 | reverse complement strand
GTCCAATCGCGTGATGCGCGGAGTAAGGCCATAAGCAGACAAATGCATGGTTCCCATCGCTTCGGGAGCGGGGTCATGCGGAATAAGTTCCAGTACTTTCACTTCTCCAATCGCAGCTTTACGACTTCCCAGGAAAGGTTTCTTCTGTCCGTCCAAAGCAATCGGATCTGTTGGGTCGTATGTCTTGTAATTGTTGTAAGCATACGAAACAGCCATGAAGTAATAGCGCTTGAAGTTAACCAAACGTCTGTCCCCGGAAGAAAATAAATCTTCTGTGACCCGGAATGAATGCTTGATCCCCAAATCTGCACCTTTCACCTTTTCCACCGGGAATGAAGCCTGAAGGTTTTCATCGTATTCGAAATTCACCAGGCGTTTAATCCCGTCCTTCAAATCCACCTGAGCAACCAAACGCGCCTTGGTTGGGTCCTCCAAATCCGACACGCTGACATTGGATTTTTCCAGCTGATAGATCATGTATCCCTGGAACCGGTAGTACTTATCTGCATTGGGAACGGAAGTAACAATAAAAGGATCCAATTCTTGGTAATCTTCCTGTTTATTATTCGAGGCGGAACCGTTGGATAAATATAGAATCAGTTCATTTTTCAATTCCTGACCGGTTAAATCCGGAGCATGCGGCCCTTCCAGTACCCGGAAACA
>DJFP01000180.1:243-1793 GCA_002432565.1 Flavobacteriales bacterium UBA5869 | reverse complement strand
CAGAACAAAAGGCCCTGCAGATTGCAGGAAACGCCGGTCATAAGGTAGATTATTTGCAGTTTGTTCTGTCCATGCAGGCTGTGGAATTCCATCTGTCCCCCATCCCAACGGATCAGTATCGTCCGGGAACATGAAATCACAGGTTACATTCGGATTGACCGTCGGATCGGAAATATGGCCATTCCCACCATAGTAAAACGGTGTATTGTCTTTCCACCTTCCTCTCAGGAAATTGTAATAGTCGGCCGCAGTGGTTGGATCAGTCTGATTCGGATTTGCTCCTCCTCCGGTATTGATGTAATACAGGAAACGTCTCATCCCATACCGTTCATTGTCCACAATTCCATCTCCGTAACCGATTCCGTTCAGCGCTTCTCCCGAACCGATTCCATAAGCATTATCTATCGAATCGTTGTCCTGGTAAGGCCCCTCAAAGAAGTCTACTCCGGCAGCCGGCGGACTTGCTCCGTAACCGTAAAATCCCTGGTTATCGCCATCTACTGCATCTCCATTGTAGAAATATCCCAATCCACGACTCACATCGCAGCCCACGTAATCATCAAAAGGATCTCCGAGTGCTCCGTCCACAAAAACCCCGAAATAAGTATCGTACAGGGTTTGGGTTCCGCGGTTTATCAACTCGTAGTTGTAGAAGGTCATGTTATTGATCTCGTCATTTGTAGCAAAAGCAAATGCCTGTGCACGGATTTCCATTCCGATAGGTTCACCCTGGGATTCGGTATGGATATTCCCTTTGTCATTCATCACCCACCACATATTGAAGTCTCCGTAAAGAGAAACTGTTCGATCGGTTTTACAATCTTTTGTGCCGTTAATGTCGTACCAGGGATAGTCTCCTTCTTCCCATTCGTAATCACCGTCATTATCCCGGTCATAGAAAGGTGCCAAATGATAATCCTGTCCTTTACTGACATCTCCGTGAGCCGGCCAGTTCTTAATGAATTCAGGAACCTGGTAATTCGGGAAATTGGTCGATTGGAGACTTGTACCATTTTGCTGGTCTTGTATTCCGGCATTATACCATGCATCGAATTGTCTTACCAGGTCTTTGCTGGAAGTAAAGTGATTATCGTATTTCAGGCATTCGCTCGGATCAATTTCGGCTGTTCCGTTGGATAAAGGTCCTGTCCAGTAATCTTGTCCCTGACGGTAACGCAGAGCAGCTAATTTCAACTGTCCGTTGATGTCTGTTCCTCCCAGCCAAAGCGCCGAAGTGAAAAAACACATGATTTTTGAGTTCTTAGGAATTTCATATTGGGAGAAATTTTGACCGGGAACCTGCCATAAATTTCCTGCTGTATGAACCATTGCACGCACATTGTTGTATTCCATGTACGTAGTTTTATTGGGAGGTGCACAACTGGCAGCTTTTGTCTGAACAGGGTTTGTTTTACTATCAACTCCTTGATATACCTGGGCTGACAAGGATTCTGAGCCAATTAAAAAACCGATGAGAAGGAATAATCGCATTTTCTTCATAAATAGTTGCGAGTGAATATACTCAAAAAACCAGAGTTCTAAAAAAGCAA
>DJFP01000180.1:0-209 GCA_002432565.1 Flavobacteriales bacterium UBA5869 | reverse complement strand
AACTAACCTATTATGAAACAACCCTTCCGGAAGCCAGCTTTGTTTTGAAGGCAAACACATGGTTTAATCTAACAGCTCAAAAGTAGCTTCGGAGTTATTGTAATGAAATACCTGAAAAGGTTGTTTTAAAGTACTTGCAGGAAGTGAATGGGTATCACTCAAACATGGAATTAGTCTAAAATTATCGTTTCCAGGCTACGACTTTTTCG
>DJFP01000088.1:8803-21320 GCA_002432565.1 Flavobacteriales bacterium UBA5869 | reverse complement strand
GCATCCAATTCGGAACGCAAACCGATGCACGAATCCGTTTCCTGGTGCTTATCCGAACGAATAATTCCCAAAATCCCAGTGCCGGCAACTTCTTTTTGATATGGAATACCGATCTTATCCAATTGCTCAGCAACAAAATTCATCGTGTTGTACTCCGAATAGGATAATTCCGGAAAACGATGCATGTGTTCCCTGTATTCTTTGACTTTATCAAATAATTCTTCGGAACGTGTGCGGATAATATGATGAATTGCTGAATCCATTTATTTCAAGTATGACTTACTATCAAAAATAGTAAAACAATTGCGAATGACTTATTGCGAATTGTGAATTAGATTTTTTTAGTACTTACGATTAACCAGGGAGTTCAATTTAAACTCTTTGAACATTTTAAATCTTTTGAACTTCAATTCGCCACCAGCAAATTGCAGCCACGGATATCCGAATGATCAAAACGCCCCATCAACCGAAGCTTTCCATTTTCTATCCGGCCTAAATCCTGAGTTTCAACAAAAGAACAGGAATAGATATTTGCCAGGTCGATTACATTCACTCCGCCTGTTTTATCCACCCCCACCAATCCGAAAGGATCATTTACTTCCCGAAGGGAAATCTTCATCCACGAAGGAAGTTCAAAGACCCCGTTCTTGTCACTGTATGCCTGCGAGAGCAATTCACACATTCCATATTCGGAAGCAATGTATTCACAGCCAAATCCGGAGATCAGCTCCCGGTGCATTTCATCTTTGGTCATTTCTTTTCGCTTTCCCTTCATCCCGCCGGTTTCGATAATGGTGACATCATGAAGGTCGGGTTTTAGCTCTGCCAAATCCAACAAAGCGTAGGAAACCCCGAACAAAACCAATTTTTTCCCTGTTTTTCTTCCTCTGGAAATAGCTTGCAGTAAATTCTCCGGATCTTGCAGGTAATATCCGGAGAGTTCATTCTTCGTTCCCTCAATCAATTTATCCACCATATAAACCAAACTCGACTCACCTTGCGAAACATAGTTCGGTAGCAACGCAAAAATGATCTGATCTTCCAATTTCCCCAGGAACTGCTCGTAAGTCGGAACAAAGGAACGTTCATAGATCGAAACATCAGCCACGTAATGAGTACTTCGCACCATGCCGGTTGTTCCGCTACTTTTAAAAACCTGCTGAACAGACTTGCCGTCCGCAATGATTTGATGGGTTTTGAAAAATGCAATCGGTAAATGAGGAATTTGAGAATAATGCGTCGGTTCTGGTCGATCGATCAATTCCAAAAATGTTTTGTAAACGGGAACGTTTTCTTTTTGAAAATGATAAACCTCCAAAGCACAGTCGTTAAAATCCTGCTCTGTTTGAATGGAAAAAATGCGATCAACAAGGGTTTTCACTGATGTTTTTTGCTTTATCTAAATTTTATAAAAAATTGATTTACAATAAATTAAATCAAAATCTGTTCGCAAATTAGCGAACAAGCGAATTCTAAAATCCGAGAATTTTGCATTTTGTAAATTCACACAAAGATAAGTGGAATTACTTCAACGGAAATTTCAAAGAGAAGGTTGTTCCTTTGCCCAATTGACTTTTTACCTGGATCGTTCCACCATGCTCCTCAACAATGAGCTTGACATAATAAAGTCCCAGCCCAAAACCTTTCACGTCGTGCAGATTTCCTGTAGGAACACGATAAAACTTATCGAAGATCATTTTAAGGTCTTCCCTTTTTATCCCGATTCCATTATCTGTAATGGTCAGGTAAAAGAATTGTCCATCATCCCAGGTGCGTATATCAATATGTGGAACGGTGTTGCAATATTTCACTGCATTGTCGAGCAGATTGTAGATCACATTCGTAATATGCACTTCATCCACCATCAATGTTTCGCGTTGTGCATCGAGTAATAATTCGATTTCTCCGCCCTTATCGGTTTGATTAATATCAAAGCTTTCTTTTGCTTCCAGTATTAAATCATGAATCGAACAGGATTCCTTCTTCAATGTGAGTTTTTCACGATCCAATTTAGCCACGTTTAATACGCGCTCAACCTGGTTTTCCAAACGTTTGTTTTCCTTGTAAATAATCTCGGCATACCGGTGCAGTCTATCAGGATCTTCCTTAAAATCTCCTCTCAAAAGCAATTCACTGGAAAGACCAATGGTTGAAATCGGCGTCTTCAGCTCATGGGTCATGTTATTGATAAAATCTGTTTTCACTTCTGAAAGACGTTTTTGTTTCAGAATGACATTTAAGGTGAAAATGAAGAACAAAAACAGGAGAAGCAGCAATACAACCAGGTAAAACCATGGATAAAAATCCGTTTTACTCACTTCAATGGAAGTTGAGCTTACGTTTGGAAAAAGGACCGTAAAATAATGCCCGTCATTTTTCCATTTCAACTGGTTAGAGGTCTTCCCTACCGAATCAATATTGGTTACCGAATAGGAAGAATTCTTGGTGTACTTAATCAGGTTTCCAAAGACAATCGAATCGGAATAACAATCATAAATCCCATAAACAAAATCCTGGTTCAGGCTTTGATTATCAAATTCGCGTTTCAATAACTGCTCCAGGTAAAACGGATGTAATTCTTCCTCGATATCTACCGAAAAGTAGTTCGGACGGATTTGTTTTACAGCACCGTACAAATTAGCACTGATATCGTCTTTCGTATTAATTTGCTCCAGCACATCCCGCAAGGCAATATGTGCACGTTCGGAAAACTGCTTCAAATTCAGACTGTCTTCCCGCTCTTGTATCTGAACCGTTAAACGCTGGGCTTCGTTGGTTTTATGTATCCAAAACAATTGTATGCTCAGGACACTCAGCAATGAGAGTATCCCCAGGACAATAACGGTATTGATTGTTTTGCGATTCATTTCAAAAGTTGAAAATGTTCAAAGGTTAAAAGGTTCAAAATTTGAACTCTTAAACTCTTTCACCTTTTGAACCCTCTTAATATGCTTCCATTGACGGATCGATTTCTTCGATCCAGGCCAGAATTCCCCCTTCCAGGTTGTATAAATTGGTAAAGCCGTGCTGCTGCTCTAAAAAAGAGATCACATTTGCACTTCTTTTTCCGGATCGACAGTGAACAACCACTTTTTTGTTTTGATCAATCTGACCAAATTCTGCAGGAATATCATTCATCGGAATTAAAATTCCATCCAGCGTACAAATCTCATTTTCATAAGGTTCACGCACGTCAATTAATTGGAAATCCTCGTTTCCGTCTTTCCATGCCTTTAATTCTGTAACTGTTATGCTTTTCATATCTTCTATATTGTGTCTTCGACTCCGCTGCGCCTTTGCGGTAGCTTCTGCGTAAGCATTCAGCCACCGACTGAAGTTAACTGAGCGGAGTCGAAGGTAACTTCAAAAGAAAAGCGATCAATCTGATCGCTTTACAAAATTACTCAATAAGCGGGAAAGAATATTCACTCCCAAATGCTTTAACTGTTTTTTAGCTTTTCCCGAATACGCGTTTCAATAAGTCGGTTACCTGTGCAGCGGGGTCTTTGCGGATTTTAGCTTCCTGTTCGCTGATCAGTATCATCAATCCGTCTATTGCTTTTGCTGTTACATAAGCCTCCAGGTCCGGATTCTGTTTTGTAACACCCGGGATTTTATTGTATTTCGTCACCAAAGGATTCCAATACTCCGTAACACGTACTTTATCCATTGCAGTTTTTACGATCGGCTTAAATTTCTCAGTCAAAGAACCCGTTGTTTTTTCACGTAAAAAATGGGTTGCCGCGGTATCGCCACCATTCAGGATAGCAAAACCATCACTGACAGACATTCCTTTCACCGCACCTGCAAATACCTCAAAAGCACTTTTAGAGGCCTCTTCTGCCGCACGGTTCACTGATTCTTCAAATTGCGTAACCTGGCTTTGCATTCCAAGCATCACCAATTTATCTTTCATAGACTTTGCTTCTGCCGGCCAAGGAATAAAGATCTTCGGATTTTTATAGAACCCATCTACCTTTTCAGCCGCACCGGCTGCTGTTTTCGCTCCGGTAGTTAATGCTTCACGCAAACCACTCACTACCTCATCATTGGTCAATGACGGTTTTGATGCGGATGTTCCCGAACTGATGGTTTCTTTTCCTTTGGAAACGATTTTCCCTAAAGTTTGAGCATTTGACAAATAACTCGTGCTGATAACTAAAACAATTGCGATCCCGATTTTCATAAAATATGATTTAATTCAATTTGTTGCAGTAGGGACGCGACGCATCACATCCCTACTTGTTTTTTAACGTTTGACTGAAACAAAAATTGTTCCATAAAAAGTGGGGACGCGAAGCATTGCGTCCCCACCGAAATCATGAATGGATCTTAAAATCCCTGAACCCCGTTCACCGTGGTATATTTCAGAATGTTTTTCTTATCCGGGTGAATGCGTGCAAATGCCGATTGAACAGCAAGCGTGCCTTCATGGAAACCGCAAAGAATCAGTTTCAGCTTATTCTCATAGGTATTTACATCACCGATGGCATAAATTCCCGGAATATTTGTTGAATAATCAAGCGTATCTACTTTGATTGCATTCTTTTCAATCTCCAATCCCCAGTCGGCAATCGGACCTAAAGACGGTTTCAATCCGAACAAAGGAATAAAATGATCTGTTTCACGGATCATTTCGCCCTGTGTATTGTGCTGGATTTTTACCTGGGTCAAAGAACCATTTCCTGCTAGCCCCACAACCTCGGCTTCTGTGATCAGGTTGATCTGGCCGTTTTCAGCCATATCAATCACCTTTTGTACGGAATCCAAATGTCCGCGGAAAGAAGCACTTCGGTGAACAAGCACTACCTCTTTTGCAATTTTCTTTTCTGCCAGGAAGATGGACCAATCCAATGCGGAATCTCCGCCACCGGCGATCACACAGCGTTTCCCCCTGTAAAACTCCGGATCTTTGATGATGTATTCGACTCCTTTGTCTTCAAAGTCTGCAATGTTTGAAATAGGTGGTTTACGTGGTTCGAAAACTCCCAATCCACCGGCAATCATAACAATCGGAGCCAAATGCTTTGTTCCCTTTACGGTTGTCACAATGAATTTCTCATCCTCTGTTTTTTCAATAGTCATTGCAGCTTCTCCCAAAGTAAATCCTGGTTTAAACGGCGCTGCCTGTTCCATCAGGTTATCAATCAGGTCACCGGCCAAAACGGATGGAAATCCGGGAATATCGTAAATCGGTTTTTTAGGATAGATCTCTGAACACTGCCCTCCCGGCTGAGGCAAAGAATCAATCAAATGACAGCGTAATTTCAACAATCCCGCTTCAAACACTGTGAAAAGTCCCACCGGACCAGCACCGATTATAATTATATCAGTTTCAATCATTAGTTCTATAAAAAGTGTTACAAAAATAAAGATAGTTTCCCAGATAGGAATCGCTAAAAAAGGGTAATTCAACCTCCTTTCATGTTAGAAATCCAAGCTAAAAACCAAAAAACCGGAAGCTTTACTATTTTTGTTAAAAGCATTCATGTGATCGGATCAACTAAGAGCAATATTACAGGTCTTCTAAAAGAACATTCCATTATTATCGGAATTCTTCTGCTCGCTCTTATTTTAAGATGCTATGACCTGTTCTCAATTCCTTATATGCATGATGAGCTCAGCGGATTATTGCGCACCCGGTTCGATTCTTTCAGCGAGCTGATAGCTAAAGGCGTAAAAGTAGACGGGCATCCGGCTTTTGTCCAGGTTTTCCTATATTACTGGACCGGGTTGTTCGGAACTTCCGAATGGGTGGTTAAACTTCCCTTTATCCTTTCGGGTGTCGGTGGTGTTTATTTCGGGTATAAAATCGGGAAACGCTGGTCGAATATCACTACCGGACTTATTGTTGCAGTCATCCTTGCCACCAGTCAATATCCGCTGATGTACAGCCAGATCGCAAGACCTTATACCTCCGGCTTCTTTTTTACTTTGCTGTTTGCTTATCACTGGGGAGAAATCGTGTTCTTTAAGAATTATGCGCGAAAACACCTCATCTGGTTTCCTATTGCCGCCGCGCTGTGTGCATACAATCATCATTTCAGCATGCTCACCGCCGGACTTATCGGCATCTTCGGGATTATTTATACGTTCAGGGATTTTCTTTGGAAGTACTTACTGCTTTGCCTGGCAGCCGTGGTTTTGTATTCACCTCATTTTACGATCCTTTCCGCACAACTCAAAATGGGAGGTTTAGCCGGCTGGCTGGGAAAACCCGATCCTTCTTTTTTACCGCATTATATCTATTACGTTTTCCAGTTTTCCACGCTGTTGGTTTTGATTTATGCCGGAATTATCGTTTGGACCAGAATTTCCGGAAAGGTTGTTGAACGAAACTCTAAAGCTATTCTTTTTGCAGGAATAATTTTCTTTTCCGTTTATGCAGTAGGATATTTCTATTCCATTTATGTGGCACCTGTATTACAAACTTCCGTGCTCATCTTCGCTTATCCTTTCCTGCTTATCTTTTTATTCGGATGGGCAAAGGAACAGAGCAAACAATTGAATTTAGCACTGGTACTGATCATTGCGGTACTGAATATTTATGCATTGATTTTCCAGCGTCAGTACTACCGGGTATTTTACAAAACACCGTTCAACCAATTGGTATTGGATGTTGTGAATGTAGACAAAGAATCGGCGTATGCGCTCATTTTCTCCGACGAGCCTAAAACCCGTTTTTATTCCGAAAGAGGTGACTTACACATTCCTAAAAAGGTGAAATTTATTACTGTTCCGGAATTTACGGAGAAAGACCTGGAAGCATTCCTGGAAAAGCATTCGGACAACGACTATTTTTACCTGGGCGCCACATCTTCCCTTCCACCGACTTACCGGGCAATAGTCCTTCAAAAATACCCGCACATTATCTGGCAAAAGAATTATTTCTCGGCTTCCACCCTTTTCCTTTCCAAAGAGAAGGCCAGCGAAAAACCTATCGCAGATATTGTCAAAAACAAACATCTTTTCAACGGTTACAACCCAGGGAAATGGTATGATGGCAGCTATCATTTTGAGAAGGATGAAGAATGGGGACCGGGCTACGCCAAAGAACTGAGCAAGCTGGTAAAAAGACCTTCCGATTTGGTGGATGTTGTCGTAAAACTGAAACTTTCGGATCTAAAACAAGAACCTTTGCTGGTGCTGAATATCCAATCGAAAGATTCTGTCCTTATATTCCGCGGCACTCCTGCTTCCAGGCACACGATTAACCTAAAGGACAGCACTGTGACTTTGGTACAATCCATCAAATTCATTGACCTCAATTACAAGCAATTTGAAAACCCGACCTTGAATACATTTATTTGGAACCGGGATAAAAAACCCTTGAAAATTCTCTCTTTCCAGGTAATTTACAGAAAAGACAATCCGCTGACCTACGCGCTATACGAACCGATTTTCGAATAGAGACTTCGACTCCGCTCAGTCTCCTTCTGTTGAACTTCAGCAACTAAAATCGATGAAAAAGTTCAATAAGCGGAGTTGAAGGTAATTTTTCAAATAAATTTCTTAGTGAATTCCCACAATACTATTCCTGCGCATACAGAAACATTCAGACTGTGCTTGGTACCGAACTGCGGAATTTCAAGGATGTAATCAGAAGCATCAATAACGGATTGGTCCACCCCATCTACTTCATTTCCGAAAACCAATGCAAATTTCCGATCACTCAGATTCCCGATCTCGTGCAGCAAAACAGTTTTCTCTGCCTGTTCAATACTGCAGACAGCTATTCCATCCTGCTTTAATTCCGAAACGAGTTCATTGATATCTTTCCGGTATTCCCAATCGATGGTATCTGTTGCTCCAAGTGCCGTTTTATGAATTTCCCGGTGCGGCGGCTGCGCAGTGATCCCGCATAAATAGATCTTCTCCACATTAAATGCATCTGCTGTCCGAAAAAAAGAACCGATGTTATTCAAACTGCGAATATCGTTCAGAACAATAATCAAAGGGAATTTTTCCTGGCCTTTAAAAGTCTGTTCGTCTACGCGGTCAAGCTCCCACAATTTCAATTTCCGGTTCATTGGACAAATTTAATTATATTCGAATGTAATCTTATCCACATGACGACTAAATTAATCGCTATTATTCTTGGCACATGTGTATGCACATTGTTCACCAACTGCACCATTGAAAAACGGGTTTTTCAAAAGGGTTATCACATAGAGTGGAAGAAAAAAGCGCATTTCGATAAAGTTTCAGAGGAAATAACCGGTCTTCATAATTCTTCTGACCACTATTCCGAAAGACAAAAACGGGAAGAAAAACCAACAATCGAAGAACATACGGCAATAAATTCACTGATCCCTGAAAACACCGAAGCTGAAAGCATACCGCTCTACTCAGAAACCAAAACTTCCGATCAATCGAATGCTTCTTCATCCAAAATGAAATTACCCGAATCAGTTTCGGAATTACGATCTACGAAACCAACTTTGGTAAACCAAAAGGATGAAAATCCCCAAACACAGACTACTCCCCAAAAATTTGAACCCACTGGAATTGCTTCCTTCGTATTTTATTTCCTTGGATTGGGATTAGGACTTTGTGCAATAGTTGCCACCAATCCCATAGCTGTTCTCGGTTTCACGGCACTTTTATTATTAACGGCCCTAATCCTTGGAATCGTTTCCGCGGTAAAATTCCGCAGGAACAGGGAACTTTACGAGGGGAATTTCTTCGGGTATTTCGGATTATTTGCTTCAGCCGGGACGCTTGTTTTAGGAATTTTCATACTAACAATAACCGCAATCCTCTTCCTATCAGGATGGCCTGAATAACGCAAAAACAGCATGAAAACAAAAACCATCTTAATTTCCTTTGTTTCCGCAATACTGTTAATCAGCGGGTGCACCATTGAAAAACGCTTATTCCAAACCGGATACTACATTGAATGGAAGAAGAAAAAAGTATCCGAAAAGGACGCTGAAGAAACTGCGGACCGCATAACCCAAATCCAACGACAAGCAGATCTTGTTGCGGAAACACCTTTCGAAAGCAACCTGGTTCCGGAAACTGAAAAAACAAACCCCGAACGTGTTCCCGAACCGGAGTTACGGGAAAGTATGGCAGAACCAATTATACCATCTGAAAACCCAGTTTCGATCTACTCAATGGAACCCCAGAATCATGAAATCACTTCACCTGTTCATCAGAAAAGCGTAAAAGGGACCTGGGAAACAGAAGAACGGAAAGTATTTGAGCTTTTCGGAGTCATGTCTTTCGGACTTTATTTCAGCTCCCTGACACTTGCAATCTTGGGAATTGTTCTTGCAACATCACCCTACTTCTTTGTAGCTGCCGGATTTATGATTCTCCTGGCTTTGATATTCGGGATTATTTCGGTTGATAAGTACCGGAGGGATAAGTCGGCATACCGCCTGAATTTTTTCGGTTATTTCGGGATGATCGCCTCCCTAGCCACCATCACATTCGTGATCGGATTGTTATTATTGGCCTGGGGACTCGGCTCATTCTAATGTTTTGTTTCTTCGAAAGGATTCAACTTAAAATTGGATAATGTTGAAAACTATGAAAAACAAAAATTGCGCTCCTTGCTTCTTTGATAGTAAATTTGAGCCATTCCATAATTCATACCTGCGTGGCAAAGAAAGAAAAAGATCCGGCAGAAACGCCCTTAATGAAGCAATACAATGAGATCAAAGCAAAACACCCACAAGCTTTGCTGCTTTTCCGCGTCGGGGATTTCTACGAAACGTTTGGTGAAGATGCCATCACGGCATCCAAAACACTCGGAATTGTTCTGACAAAAAGAGGTGCAGGATCACCTTCCGAAATAGAACTTGCCGGGTTTCCGCACCATTCATTGGAATCTTACCTTCCAAAACTGGTACGTGCAGGGCACAGGGTGGCCATCTGCGATCAGCTGGAAGATCCGAAAATGACCAAAACGATCGTCAAACGCGGGGTAACCGAATTGGTAACTCCGGGAATTGCTTTCAGCGACAAGATCCTGGACGGGCACCACAATAACTTTTTGGCAGCAGTCCATTTCGGAAAAGATATACACGGAATTTCATTCCTGGACGTAACAACGGGGGAATTCTTCACCGCACAGGGAAATACGGAATACATCAATAAACTGATCCAGGGCTTCGAACCCAGTGAGATCATTTACCAAAAGAATAAACACTCGCTTTTCCAGGAACTTTTCGGAACGAAATATTACACGTTTCGCCTGGACGACTGGGTTTTCACTTCCGATTTCGGAAAAGAAAAACTAACCGGGCATTTCCAGACCAATTCTATGAAAGGATTCGGGATTGACGACCTGGAGCAGGGAATTGTTGCTTCCGGAGCAATCCTTCATTACCTGGGAGAAACACAACACGATAAACTGGGACATATTACCCAGATCCAACGTATTGAAGAAGAAAAATTCGTGTGGCTCGACCGTTTCACCATTCGTAACCTGGAACTGATTGCTCCTTTGAATGAAGGTGGTAAAACCCTGTTCGACGTTGTAAACGGAACTAAAACACCCATGGGCGACCGGTTGCTGAAACGCTGGATAGTCATGCCGCTGAAACACCCGGAACAAATCAATCTGCGTGTGGATGCCGTTGCCGATTTGGCAGAAAAGAGCAGTCTTCGCGCTGAGATCGAACATGAACTAAGTGAGATTGGTGACATGGAACGCCTGATCTCCAAAGTGGCTGTCGGCAGAATCCATCCCAAAGAATTACGGGTGCTTTCGCGCATCTTAGAGCATATGACACCGCTCCGCGATGCTTGTTCGCAGAGTGAAAGTGCATTGTTGGGACAGCTTTCAAAACGCATTGAACCGTGTGAAGAATTCATTCAGTCGGTTGAAAAGTTCTTGTTGAAAGATCCGGCAGTGATGCTGGGCAAAGGACCCGTTATTGCAAACGGAGTTCATGCCGAACTGGATGAATTACGCGCCATTTCTGAAAGCGGTAAGGATTACCTGGAAGCGATGCAGGAACGCGAATCTGAGAAAACCGGAATTCCAAGCCTGAAAGTAGCATTCAATAACGTATTCGGGTATTACCTGGAAGTACGTAACACCCATAAAGACAAAGTTCCGGAAGAATGGATCCGCAAGCAGACACTCGTAAGTGCCGAGCGCTACATTACTCCTGAACTAAAGGAATACGAAACAAAAATCCTGGGAGCCGAAGACAAGATCGCTGCCATCGAGGCACAGTTGTATTTCGAACTGGTGCAAAAACTGAGCACTTTTGTGGGGCAGATCCAGCGAAATGCCTACCTGATTGCACAATTAGACTGCCTTACCGGCTTTGCTGACCTGGCAGTGAGAAAGAATTACGCAAGACCGGTTG
This sequence comes from Flavobacteriales bacterium UBA5869, assembly GCA_002432565.1. Classification (GTDB taxonomy): domain Bacteria; phylum Bacteroidota; class Bacteroidia; order Flavobacteriales_D; family Crocinitomicaceae; genus Fluviicola. The sequence continues at coordinate 9,990 of DJFP01000088.1, read as the reverse complement.
TCAACGACAGTTATGTGATCGATATTAAAAACGGACGTCATCCTGTCATTGAAGGACAATTAAAACCCGGAGAAGAATACGTACCGAATGACGTTTACCTGGACAAGGAAGAACAGCAGATCATTATGATCACCGGACCGAACATGTCGGGGAAAAGTGCTTTGCTGCGGCAAACGGCTTTGATCGTACTCATGGCACAAATGGGAAGTTTTGTACCGGCAGACACTGCAATTTTAGGGATTGTAGACAAAGTATTCACACGCGTCGGTGCTTCGGACAACATTTCCTCGGGAGAATCCACCTTCATGGTCGAAATGAACGAAACATCCAGCATTTTGAACAACCTTTCGGACCGCAGCTTGATCCTGCTGGATGAAATCGGCCGCGGGACCAGTACCTACGACGGAATTTCCATTGCATGGGCCATAGCCGAATACATTCACGAGTTTCCACAAGCGAAGGGAAAAACACTTTTCGCTACCCACTACCACGAATTGAATGAGATGGCGGTCCAATTCCCGCGCATCCACAATTACAACGTAAGCGTTAAAGAAGTGGGACAAAAAATCATCTTTTTACGCAAACTGGTGGAAGGCGGGAGCGAACACAGCTTCGGTATCCACGTGGCAAAACTGGCCGGAATGCCGAATAAGGTTATTCAACGGGCAGAATTGATGCTGGAACAATTGGAATTGAACCACCGCTCCAGCGAAGTAAAATCCGTAAAAGATGTAGTGGTACATGCAGGAAATACTTCCGACATGCAGTTGAGTTTCTTTCAGCTAAACGATCCGGTCCTGGAGCAGATCCACGATCAATTGGTTTCAATTGACATCAATACATTAACACCTGTGGAAGCACTGATGAAATTAAACGAAATCAAGAAGTTAACGGGAGGTTAATGGATAGACAACGCCAGGCTCAATCGTTTAAATCGAAAAAAAACAAAAAAAAGTCCGCGAAACCTTGCAAATTGAACAAAGGAATTATTAGATTTGCAACCCGATTCCAAAAGAGGAACGGTATTGCCCCGACGAACATGNNCGGGATCAATTAAATTGAAAATAATGCGAGAGTAGCTCACCCCGACGGATTAACATCATCGGGATTTCGTAAACTCAAGTTGCTAACGAGCACTTTGGGGGAGTAAAAAATTGAAATAGTATGCGAGAGTAGCTCAGTTGGTA
>DJFP01000088.1:0-8691 GCA_002432565.1 Flavobacteriales bacterium UBA5869 | reverse complement strand
GGGTTCAAGTCCCGCTTCGAGTACGTAATGGGAGGTTTCTGAAAAAGAGCCTCCCTTTTTTGTTCCCGTTTTTTTGAAAGCCTTGCTCTGCTTGGAAAGTAGAGTGATAGACTCTTTAAATTCAAGAGTCCGATACTTTTCTCCATCAAAAACAGGATTTCCAGAAAGTATCGAACCGAGTATCATTTTTTTGACCTTAATATCTGCTTTGGAATAGACAGAATCTAGTTGACCAATAAACTTCATGCTAAATGCGAGATACTTTTGAAGCGGTTCATCTTGCATGGGGATTTCGGAAATTCTCATTCTGATTGAATCCAAATCCGCAGTAAGTAGTTTCTCATGCTTCTTATACACCTCATCACTGATAGTTTCGCTAATCAATTTTTCAACCAGTGAATCTTTTTTAATTTCGATTTCCTTGTAACGCTTTTCCAATGTCTCAATCTCGCTTTTTCTTGTTTGGTGCATTGACTCATATTTTTTGATTAAAACGGCTTCAAACAACCTTAAAATTGACTCTGAGGCTTTTATTTCGGTGAGGTGCTTCAAGTACTCTGATTCTTGTGAACTTCGCCATCTGTAACTGAATCAGTCATTAAAAACTGAATAGATTTCAGGAATAAATTCTTCTGGTTTGAGAATAATGTAGAAATCATTGGACACCCGAAAGAAAAGGTTGTTTGTCCTCTTAATTCCATTTAACAATTTGACACTAGTCAAAATAGTCACCGAATAACAAACTGTATCAATACTATCCGCAAACTCGGCGGTTTCCAGTAATTGATTGGCTTCATCATACCTTTTGCTCCCAATGGCTTTTATCTCCTTAATTTCCTCTGACAATTGGTTTGATGGTTCAGCGGTGTATTGCTCTTGCAATTTCTCCATTTTGGTTTTTAACTTCTGCAATCTTCTGAATTCCAGAATTACATCATGCTTAATTTTTTGTTTCTCGGAGTAAGGAATTATCTCAATCGAATCAATTGAATAGCTTGCCAGTTTCGGCACTTCTGACTTCAATTCAGAATCCAAATAGGTTCTTACAAGATTTGTGATTTTTTGCTCGGTTTCACCTCGATTAAGTGTGTCCTGTGAATAGGCTTGGGTAATTGTCAAACTGATTGCCCATGCAACAAGTAGTAAATTATACTTCATTAGTTTTTGGTTAAACCCCGTCAGTTCCTACCAAGGCATTAAACAAAAAAGAGGCGTGGAACTGAAACCGCAAGAATCAAGGTATCGCCAAACACCTACAACCAAACAGAAACAGCCCACGCCATTCGGCGTAGCTGACATCCGTACTTCTTGGTTGTATAAAAAATTGGCGATTTTTGATTCCCAAATACGATTTACGCTACTATGTTTTTTATTCTATTTCAACTATAATTTATTCAATCTTTGCAATGTTTTATTTGTCATAAAGATAACGAATTTAACGGTTTGAAGAGAAATGCAATTCTCCCCAATTCTTTCTCGAAAAAAATGGAAATTTGTGCCATTTGTGCAATATTCAAGTCAGAGAGAATGTTCATTGACCTGAATTTCATCAATCAACAATAATTGAATCGTGTTAATGCAATAATGAGCTATCTGTTTTTATGGAAGTTTCAACGTCTTATTTGACGGTGTGTAAAAGTCTCCTACACATAAATCTGAATTGTTCAACTCTGGTGCTACCATTGAAGTTGCAAATATGATTTGATGACGAACTTTGGAAGCATTTGAAATCGCTACGAGTTCCTTTTGAAAACTTTGGCTTCGTGCAGGTTGCATCCCTTTATCTTCTATGTTATCGCACAAAATAAATCTCGGGAATCTAAAGAATTCCTTTGTCAATGATGCAAAGAACGATGCGAACCTTACACTGTTTTTCAAATAGACATTGGAAGATTCTGAGAAGTTATTCTGCCCATCAAGGGAGAACGTATTCTTTTCAAAATCAAGTTCGATATGCTTACCAACTTGGAATTCCCTCTGATTGCCCAAATCGCTATGTAGTAACCGTAATGCTACATCTTGAATGAGTCTGTTACTTCCAGTCAATTTGTTTTTTTGTTCCTGTTTCTTTGTGGCAATTCGGACTTTTAGACCTGCAATTTTACCTGTAAGACCTTCAAGTTCTTTTCTTAATACCTCTATCTGTTCAAGTGCTTTCAGTTGCTTAATTAGATAGTCGTTTTTAGAACGTAATTCTCCTTTTCTAATCAGCAAGTCATCAATCTTAGAAACTCTAGTTGACTTAACAGTTGTTGTAAGTTCATCTAATTCAGATTGTCTTGCCCTCAGTTCCTTTTCTAATGTCGGAAAGCTTGACTTCAATTCGAGAAGATTATGCTCCTTTGTTTTGTATAAACGCTTGGATTCTCGTAACTGACTATCAATTTCTTGTTGCATTCTTTTTATTTGAGAAGAACCTTTATCCTCTGGAAGTTCTTCTTTACATAGTTCACAATGATGTTCATCCAAAGGAGCAGATAAAGGAGAAAGACAATTTGGGCAATGATTCATTTTCAAGCCTCCAAACGTATCTCGAGTAAGCACAGAATCAGATAATGCCTCGGCTCTCTTTTCTAAACTTTCTATAAAATCCGAAGAATCAAATAATTCAAACTCCAAATCACTAATATTTGATTGCAGAAGTGATAGACCTCTTCGAGTAGCAATAATCTCCTCTTTAAGACTCAGGATTTTAAGTTGATTATCTGGAGTTTGAATTTCAACTTCCTGTTCATTTTCAAGTTTTCTTAGGTAATCCTCTATGTTTGCTATGTGAATCCCATTCTCTTCGATAAGTGCGTTGATAGTATCTGGGCTTGTTTCAGTGCCACTTGACTTAAAAATTCGGTCAATGCCTTCAAATTGTTTCTTTTTTACGTCAAAATCCTTCTCCGATTCTCGCAAGTTAATTTCGTCAGAGTACAAAGAATCATCATAAACGCCAAAAAGCAAGTCAGCAATGGTTTTTCTCGTAATGGAACTATCAAAGTTGTCTGTCATGAGCAAATCCAGAGTTAAACTTTTTTGGTCAATATACAACATTCGCAATATTTGATGCATAGTAATATTGCTGTCTACATCTCCTCTTAGTTCTGGAAAACCAAGAGCAAGGAAAAGAGCATTTGAGAAACTCCTTTTTCCTGTTCTTTCGTCTCTTCTGTATGGAAAAACCTGCCAACCCTCGCTTGTGGATTTAATCGCTTCTGAATATGTACCCCAAAAAATCGACATTGGTTGGCTTCCATTTGGAGATACTGTTCTCTTCAATGTAATTGGTTCGGAATTAAACAGAACCTCTGCAATAACATCACCACATTCAAGTGCGGCAGTTGTCCATTTCTTAAAGTCTCCTCCAAGAACATAAAAAATAAAATTCGCTATCGTTGATTTTCCTGAGCCATTATCTCCCCTAATAATGTTCACGCCATCATGAAAATTTTCACTGTATACAATCTTACCACTCTTGGAAAAAATTGTAAGCTTATTGAGTTTTAGAAAAGGATTAAACTGCATCATAATTAAATTCTATTAGGTCAGTTCTATGTTTTAACCCCAAATGCCCATAAAGATTCATGTTAGCCAAAGATTCCGTTATCAGGTCAACCAACTCCTGATTGCTTTTGTTTGCTTCCTGTATACGGGTAAGTAAATCCAAATGAATTTCTAAATCCGTTCGTTTAACTTTACCCTGTTTAAATTTTTTCGCATCAATAATACCAAAAGAGATAAGAGCCTTTATTGCTGAAATCTGAATGTTTTCCATCTTAATGAACAGTCGTTTTCTATCAAGTACTCGCTCGTAACTATTACGTTTGTTTTCAAGCATCTTTCTATGTTTCGTGAACCCTTTGAAAGATTGTATGTCTAGTAGTTCTGATGGAAATGCTAGATAAAAATCCAGAATGCGGAGTTTCTCAACCTCCATATCTTCCCCCTTGTAATTATTGAGAATTTGCAGTATTCGGAATACTGTATGGTATAAGTCGTATGCTTGATTGTAGATTAACATACTAATTCCACTTGATATGGCAGTTTCCAGTTAAAAAATATATCATTCCGTGAATCTCATCTTCATACAATCGCAATAGGTTTTCTCCTAGCAAGTCTTCCAACGGGTTGATAATCGTCTCCAAAATTAGGCTTGTAATAAAAGTATCTGGATGCCCTTCGGATAACCTCGGATAAATGCTCGTTTGAAAACGAGAATACACTTTCGCAAGTAAAAATGCGTAGATATATTGAGCAGTTTCAGAATGCTCATTTTTCATCATTTTCTTTGTGAATTTCTCTTTTGCTACTTCCGCAAATTGCAGGTATACTGTTCTATTACCCGATTCCAATTTAGCTTCCAGTCCAATAAAAGGAGTATTGCTTGCGTGATTTTTGAAATGCATTAGTTCATCCACAATTTCTGTAAATACTTCGTTTTCCTCAGCTTTCAACTTTTCATAGAGATTTAACAAAGTGTTCTGACCTGAAAAAGGGATTCTGCCAATTTGATACGTTTGTTTATTGACATCTCTACCTGCCAAATCTCCATTTGTAATCTCATTTCCTTCTTGACGAATGAGTTCGTTATTTTGATTTTCGCCTTCCATTATTTATGAATGTCCCTTCCTGCAATATCACCATTCTTAACCTTATTTTTTTCCTGCTTAACCTTATTGGAATTGTCGGTATTGAACGACTTCTTTATGGAAATCACATTTGAGGCAACATATAAGCTGACAATCAAGCCTAGTACTGAGCAAATAGTTTGGATTATATCGAGGATTTGGGAATTCATGAATGTGGTTGTTTTAAATTGTTCGTAAATATAAAATCTATGCCGTGATTTATACGATAAATCAAAAAAAATGTTACAAACAATTGGTTCTCAAAGAATGAAAATTTGTGCATTTTGTGTCATTTTAAGACACTCGGTTTAACTTCTACTCACTCTTCTTCTTTCCAATATTTTCAGATTTTCAACCAAAAGAATTGTTATCTTGGATAAATAAATTATTCAGAATGGGTGATAATTCTAACCACATGAACGATGAGAGTATTTCAAAAGAATCTGGTATTCTTACATCAATTGAATCGTTAAGTCAAAAAGGAAATTCATTATTGAATAAAGGAAAATATTCAGAATTAGAAGCACTCCTAGCTAATGAGTACAATGATTTTGTATTGCATGAAAGTCATGTGAATTTACCTCATTTAATGGAAATTGCAGGTTTATATATTGATTTGGGTGAAGAGTCAAGAAATAAGACTTGTGTGGAAATTGGATTGCAAATAATTCAGGATAAAAGAAGTCTTCTTAAAGAGCTATTTAACGAGTGCAGTATAGAATATAACATAGCAAATGCCTACCACGCTTTACACAAAATTGCAACACCTTTAAATCAGAGTTGGTTCATAACACCTGAACAAGCTAAAGGTGATTTATTCAGCGCAAAACAATCCTATCTTAAAGCGTTTAAGCTAATTGATTTGAATTCTATTGATAATTTGTCTACTAAAGTCCTGACAAACCTTTCGAACAATTTGAATTGGTCATGTCGAATCGTAGAATCACTACAATACCTTGACATAGTTCTAAAACAGAATCCCGATTTTCCAGAGGCATTAATTTCAAAAGCAGAGACTTTGAATTTTATGATTCGGAGAACACATGGGGGAATTTCTATTTCTTTAGTTGTCGAAATCTACAACCTTTACAAAAAAGCACTACTTCAAAACCCAACTTTACCAATAGATATTGAACAGTCAGTTCACTATGGTATTGGTGCATGTGAAAAATTTCTAACTGAAAACAATTTTGATTTAGGGAGAGTTGGCGATGAACTTGAATTAAATCAACAGGAATTTGAAGCCCATTCTAAGGAACTGAAATTTTACCTGAACAATTTTCTGTCTTTATCCGAGCATAGCTTATACTGTAATTGCGATGGAGCTAAAGCAGAGGACTTGATGATTGGGTATGTAGGGTTTAATGTTACAGATAACAAAATAGTCGAACTTGAACATCTTTTAAACAGAATAAAATCTGAGTTTTCTTTTGCCAGAAGACAGTTATACGAATTCAAAACTTCGAAAACAGAGGACATAATTTTTTATCAAGATTTTGGTGTCCACGAGATAATTTATGGTGTACAAAGCGAAAAGATTAGAATTAGCTTTCGAATGTGCTTTGGAATTCTTGATAAAATAGCACAGGGAATTCTTTATCTATTTGATTTGAAAAAGTCCAATAATGAAAATGTTTATTTCGAAAGTTTCTGGAGGAATCCAAAAGCTCCAAATGGTCGTTGGGAAAATTTTAATGAAGTACAGAATATTCATTTAACAGCGTTATACAGCATTGCATGCGATTTAAGTAACCACAATGGTGAGTTTAATTTTTACAAGCAATGGAGAAATCAATTGGAGCATGACGTTTTTTCCTTAATCCCAAAAGATTCAAATGAACAAGAAGTTTTAGGAGCTGACTTGTTTTCAAAAACAATTACAATAGAGGAATTCGAAGATAAAGTATTTCATTTGCTACAATTGGTTAGAGCATCAATATTCAGCTTCGCTTATTGTTGTAGAGAGGAACTAGTGAAACAAGACTAAAAAGAATGGAGAATCATCACAAAACGACCGATTTTACTGATGCTCTGCGTGATGGTATTCCAGTTCACATTGATGAGGTTGAGAATGGCATCAAATGCAATTGTATTTGTCCATCTTGCAAACAACCGCTTATCGCCTACAATAATCCCAAAAACAAAAAGGCACATCACTTTCAACATCAAAGTTTAAGTGATTGCAGGAACTATTATGAGACCATGATTCACTATTGGGCTAAAGAAATAATAAACGAACTTGGTGAACTGACAGTTCCGAAGCACACCTTTGAATTAGGTAATTCTCCAAGAGATTACACCTATCACAAATGGAATGAAGACTATCCCAAAGAAAAAATTACTCCTGTCAAAATTGTTTTCGATAAGATTTTTATTGAAAAGCATCAAAACGGAATTAAACCCGATTTAATCGGTGTAGTAAATAACAGACAAATTCATGTTGAAATCGCCGTTACACACTTTATTGACGATATTAAAGCCAATAAAATAAAGAGTTTGAATGTCACAAGTTTAGAGATTGACTTATCAGATATTGACCGTACATTGCAAAAAGAGGAGTTGAAAAGAGTTCTTCGCTATGGAAATATTAGCAGAATGAAATGGTTTAATAACAAAGCAATAAATCAAAAGAAAACGGAATCTGGTCAAAGAAAATCAACCGTCCGTGAATTCATTTTTGCAAATATGACTGAAAAAAAAGTCTATGGTAAGGCTCAGGATGTTTATAAATGTCCTCTGTTTAAAACCGAATATGACATTACACTTCATAATTGTGAGAGATGCCAGTACTTTGTAAGTACAAATGAAACCTACGAAGGAACACAAGAGCAATACGACAACAGAGAAACAATTTACCCTAAATTAAGTATTCATTGTATTGGACATGTTGCCTCAAAATTTGATGCACTTCTGACTGAAAATGGAGTAACTATCGGAGAAAACAGGGCTTTCAAAGGAGGTCTATCACCTAGATAAATACTATTCCCCTTTTTGCCCAAAATTAAGGTCAAATCGTTCTATCAAATCAAGTTCATCCTCGGTTAACGAATCTCTATGCGGAAGATTCAATTTTGCATTGTGGTACACGTCCCATTTGTCATCAAAGTAGTCCGATTTATTCCCGTCGCAGTCAATCCAAAAGAACCGCTCATTGCGCATTCCAAGTTCCCAATCCTTTACGTCAATATCAACCAATTCTCGCACCCCAACATATCCAATTGGAATTGGACGATTTATACCGAGCTTAAATTCTGATTGAAATTTGACTTTTGATTTTTCAAATTCTGCAAGTGCAAGTTTGTATAATCGGTTTTTCAAATCACGATACAATCCAGCATCCTTCATTCTTTCCAAAACAGCTTCATTGTCAATATCCATACTCCAATTATTTTCATCACAATTATAAGCCGAAATTCTGACAAACCGTTAGGTACTTGACTCCTGACCGTTTGATTCAGTTGCAACCAATGATTGCGTTTTCGGTACAACGAAGTCAAACAGCCTTAACATTACATTAATTCGCTCTTGTGAGGGTAAATCTGCTACGTCATTTTTGAACGAATCCAAGTTGTCCGCAATGATTTCATTCAATGATTCAAGAAGGTCTTTTCCGCTTCGGTTCTTACTCCCTTTCGGTCTCCCTTTCAAATTGTTTGTTCTTCCTTTTGGTAGTCCCATGATGTTTAATTTGTAGTTGTTTATAAACTGTATTTCTCTGTTAATTTCAGTCGATTGTTCAGCAAACCGACTTTATTATTATCTTTGCACCCCTGCGAACGGGCTTCCACCTTTCGTAGAAAGTAAAAATCCTGAATGCTTAGGCGTTTGGGATTTTTCTTTTATTCTCTATTCGTTTCTAATTCTCCCCATCTTTGTAAATCTTATTCTTAGTTGTTCAATACCCGTTAGGGAATGTTTAGATTAGACAAACAAAGGACTGAACACCATTTCTCCAGAATTTAAGCAACAAGCAAATGCTCCACGAATGGTTTCAATTCGTAGAGTTTCTTGATTTCTATGATAAATTCAGTCGAGTAGTCTCCCGTTACGGGTACAATGAGCGCTTCCAGCTCAT
>DJFP01000036.1 GCA_002432565.1 Flavobacteriales bacterium UBA5869 | reverse complement strand
AATAATTTCATTCAATGATCCGAAAGGGACCAGTTTTGTTCCCGATTCGTTCCTTAGCGGAGAAATTACTCCATTATGGGTTCCGATCAACGGAATTCCGGAGTTAAAATCAATGGTCTCAATCTGAGAGGTGACCCCTTCATTTTTATGGAAGTAGGAGAGGGGGGAACCTGTCTCGATAAACTGGATACCATTCCCCAGGCACAACCAGAGGTTGAAGTCATTATCAAAGAAGGACTGATTGATCGTTAGGTTTGCCAAATCATCTTCCAGGTTGTATTCACGGATAATTTTACCTGAAAGATCCCCGATCACCAAACCGTTGTTTTCCGTACTTACCAAGAGATAGTTGCCGGCTTTTGTTACGGTATTTACGAAATATTTACTCAAACAAGGGAATTTCGTTCGGGGTACGGAATCCCAGCGCTGCATGTTTCCGGCAGAATTGCTGACACTGTAAATTTTACTTCGTGCATCCACTACATACCAAATGTTATCTATCTGGAAACTTCCGCGGATATTCTTAATGTGCACCGAAAGAGGGAGCTTGATTTCTTTCAGCTTTGAGTTTACAACGTCGTAATACAGGTAATTCTCAACCCGCGATTTGAACTCGGCTTTTGATTGAAAAGTTAATAAAACACCATTTAGCACCCGGCAGGATGTTCTGCACTCCAGTTCCTGGAAAGTATCGGGCAATTGAAGTTGAGTGGCTTTCCCGTTCTTGAAAACAAACAATCCTTTTTCAGCTGCGAAAAGAACGGAATTGTCTCCCAGCTCAAAAATATTCCAAACCTGACCGATATTGTTTTTGAGTCCGCCGTAAAAAACCGGGTAATAAACCAATTCACCTTTGCTGGAGTAATCCAGGTAACCGAAATTGTTATCGCGNNCAGCTTTCCTGGATGGCTTTCTTTGTTTTCTCCTTATCCGTTTTGATTTTGGACCATTCAATCCCGTTAAAAGAAAGGATATCCTGCCTGTTTCCGAAAAGCACATTTCCATTGGCTGCCTGCAATCCTGTCCAGATCTGTCCGGCGCTTCCATAGTCATTGATCGAAAAGTGCTTCGTATTGATCCTTCCTTGTAAGGTAATGTTCTGAGCAGGGGAAAGTGCCGCAAAATGAACAGTAAAAAGAATCAATAAGAGTACCAGCTTGTTTTTCAACATTTCTTTCCGTTATACGATACGAATATATAAATAAAAAAACACCTGAAGCTTATTTTTCTTCAGGTGTTCCCCTCACTGTTTGAAGTGAAATATCAGTAGTTTAACTTACGGCTTTTTTCCGTTGCACAAACGAGATTCCACAAGGCTCTGGCACCTACGTTAGCGTCCCAGTCGCCCTCTTTTCCCGGGGCAACTTCGTTCAGGTCGAAACCAATGATCTTCCTTCCNNGTATTCGGACAAAGAGAAGGAAGCAATCCATCTATGTCGAAAGAAATGTAAACCCGTTGCGGCAATTCGCTTAAGATCATGGCAACCTGTTCTTTCCATGTCTGACCTTCAAACTGTCCTTTTTTCAGATCCCAGTCGTAAAATGTCTTTACCCGCTGGTCTGAATCTGAGAGTTGTACTTCCGAATGTGCAATATCGCGAATTCCAACCTGCACTAACTTTTCAAGGTTGTTACAGGATTGCAATACATTGTACATGATACTAGCGTGTGACTGCTGGAAACCTTCGTATGCTTCTCTTAAATCGGCATGAGCATCAATTTGAAGAATACCAAATGGTTGCCCCTGGTCATTTAAAGCTTCCATTAAACCTAAAGGAGTACTGTGTTCCCCGCCCAAAACGGCCACAATTTTATGCTCGCTAAGGAGTTTCTTTGCACGTTCCTTCAGATTGTTTTTCAACAGGTCCGAAGTTGCATTTACTTTTTCAAGTACTTCATTAAACGGACTGTTTTCATCCAGTTCGCCACCTTCTTCCAGGAAACCGATGTACTGAACCGTATCAATACACATCTGGTCGTTAATCTGTTTCATTTCTACGGAAATCGGTGTCATGAAAACCTGCGTATTCCATGCTTCCGGCAACTGCGGATGGTAAAAGTCTAACTGCGTGCTGGCATCGAGGATGGCTTTTGGTCCGTCACTGGTTCCTTTTCCGTAAGATGCTGTTGCATCCCAGGGCACAGGAATGATAACAATATCCGCATGCTGTTCTTCAACCGGAAATCCGAAAATATTCCCGTTTGCAATACCAACTCCGTTCGGATCAAATTTCTTTGAATTATCCATTAATCAGATTTTTCACGAAATTAGGTAAAGCGAAACTTGCTTTGTGAATGTCAGCATTGTAGTATTTCAATCCTTTAGCGCTTACAAACTGATCAATTTCCGTATCGTTTGTAATTGATTTCGGCTGAGCACTTCCTTTTAATCCGTATTGGAAGCTCCACATTCCAGTTGGGTATGTCGGAACGAAGAATAAAGAAACCGGAGCATTCTCTTTCCCGAAAATATGCTGTAATGTGATGTTTAATTCTGTAAATGCGTGCTCATTGAATTTCGGTGATTCGCCCTGAGCTACCAAAATCCCGCCCGGTTTCATAATACGGTGGCAGTTTCTGTAGAATTCTACGGAGAACAATCCTTCTGCCGGACCCACCGGATCCGATCCGTCTACGATTACAAGGTCGTATATTTCGTCAGCTGCTTCTTTTACAAAAGCAATACCGTCACCAACGATCAGGTTCAGTTTCGGATGGTCAAAAGAAGCCGCGATTCCCGGTAGGTGTTCTTTACATGCTTTGATTACTTCACCGTCGATTTCAACCATGGTTACTTTTTCAACACCGTCATGACGTAAAAATTCACGCACAGTTCCACCGTCACCGCCACCGATCACCAAAATGTTCTTAGCATTTCCATGCGTAAACATAGCAGGGTGGGAAATCATTTCGTGGTAATGAAACTCATCCTTTTCAGTGGTCATGAACATATCGTCCAAAGTCAGCAACTTTCCGTATTTAGGAGATTCCAGGATGCGTACGCGCTGGAATGGCGACTGAACGTCATAGAATACTTCACCTGTGTAACGAAGAGATAATGCCTGGTTGTCGTCCTTATCTGTAAACCACACGTTGCGTGTATACATTTCAGGATTTGTCCATTCACCTGCTTTCTGGCGCATAGATGAAATATCGAAGTCATTTCTTGTTAATAACTGAACTGCTCCACGCTTCATTTCCAAAGCAGAATAGTTCTTGGCACCAAAACACTCCTTCAGATAATCAAATGAAATCCAGGCATCCATTTCCCCGCAAGTGAACAAATCCACTGCAGCATAACCGTATTCCGGCCATGTATGAATTGCCAAATGGCTTTCTTGAATTACCACTACACCGGAAACTCCATAGGGAGAAAAATGGTGGAATGTAGAATTAATCACAGTTGCACCTGCTTTCAAAGCCGCGTCTACCATGTCGCGCTCGATCGAAGATACATCATTCATAATGTGCGGATCGCACCCCATAAACTCAACCAGAATATGGTTCCCCAATGCATTACTCATTAGCTATTCAGTATAAATTATAAAAACGAGCGCAAAGTTACTGGTTTTAGATGGTTAAGACGCGAATAATTTTAAAAAATAATACAGAGGTAATAATTGTGAATGACGAATTGCGAATTTCGAATCGAATCAATTGTGGTAGGGGCGCGACGCATCGCGTCCCTACTGAATATTCCTTAACCATTGCGAAATGGCTTTCATGGTATCTTCGGGTTTTTCCAGATGCGGGTGATGACCACAGCCGGGGATCATGATTCCCGTTCGATTTTCATGACATGAAACAATCGAGTTGACTTGCTCTTCGGTTCCGTACTGATCATTTTTACCCTGCATAGCCAGTGCAGAAATTTGAAAAGATCGAATCTCATGGCGGATATCCCAGTTTTTAAAGGATGGCTCCAGCCAGGTATCCGACCAGGCGTAGAATAGTTCTTTTGTTTTTTCTCCGTGAATGCGGTACAATCCGTCCAGTTTTCCGGCTTCAAATGCTGCAATTGCCGGATGAATTCCCGCCAAAGTTTCCTCCTCTACAAAGGTGTGAGCTGCCATCGTAACAACAGCCAGCAGGTTTTTCAGTTCTCGTGAAGCAAGCAGCAGGGCAATGCTTCCGCCGTCACTGTGCCCGATAAGGATGATTTTCTGGTCCGGATTCAGAATTTCTTTGAGAACTTCTTGTGTTTCGTCTGCATAATTGTGCAGGTAATGAATATCGCGTTTTCCGGATAATCCACTTGATTTCCCGTGTCCTGTTCGTTCAATAACGACTCCCGGAAGGTTTAATGAACGGCATAATTCTGTTGGGAAGCTCTTCCATTGGATAATACTGCCCAATGCCTCATGAAGGAATATCAAAACGGGTTTGGAATCAATTGCGGAACCAGGATTGATCCATTGGATATTGATTTCTTTGGCTCCTAAGCGAATGATTTTTTCCATTTTTCCATTTTGTTATGCAGGTAGGGGCGGAAAATTTTCCACCCCTACCGTAATCCATCTACAGAAAAAGGAAACCCGCAGATCTCCTTTCCCTTAAAATAAGTATTCGTATTAGTTTTTCACACGTTCTACATATACACCTGTTCTGGTGTCGATTTTAATGACTTCTCCCATATCGATGAATAAAGGAACTTTCACCTCTGCACCGGTTGCAATTGTTGCAGCTTTCATGGAGTTTGTAGCTGTGTCTCCTTTAACTCCCGGCTCCGTGTAAGTTACTTCGGAAATCAAGTACATTGGCAATTCAACAACTAATGGAACTTCATCATTTGCATCATATAAAATGTTACAGATCATTCCTTCCAATAAGAAAGCAGGTTTTTCCACCATCTTTGTAGGAATAGGAACTTGTTCA
>DJFP01000053.1 GCA_002432565.1 Flavobacteriales bacterium UBA5869 | reverse complement strand
CAATAGAACCTCTTTGGAAAAACAAGTGCAACTCATGAAAAAAATGCACTCCAATCTCAGTTCAGGTTGCGGACCACAGGGATATTTTCTATTTCGAAAGAACTACAACCTGAACTTCGGAATCTTTCCGTACAGAGAATACACCAATTGGAATAGAAAATATGCATACAAAGAAATACCTCTAACTATCAACCAATTTCCCAAAATCTATTCAACCATTTATCATACGCTGAATTCTAAACAATGGGACTATTTTATGAGCAATTGTTACCATTACAAGGAAGTGAGGACGTATCAAAAATTTCAATTCCAATTTGAACCGAATCATGAATCAAAATGAATCAGCTATCTTTNNTTCTTATTTCCATGTTCGTTATTGCATTTTACCACATCCCCCAGGATTCGGTAGATCCGAAGAAGTTTTTTCAGCAGATCGTGCGGTTTATACTAACACTGGCCCTGCTTTATTTCTTGTTCCAGGGAAAAAACTGGGCGAGAATCACGCTGCTTGTTTTGTTCTTGATCGCAATATTGAGCGCCCTTATCATGTTATTTATCCCCATTCCATTGGCAGGAAAAATTCCGCTTTTAGTAATGATCATTATTTATGGGCTTGGGGCTTACAACCTTTACTTCTCCAAGTCTTTCAAAGCTTATTTTACTTATTTGAATTCAAAAAACGGATAATTTACTCTGAATAGAATCCGATGCCCCAAAGACTGGCTTTGGGAGAGAATTGAAGAGTTAAAACTATTTCTCAATCATGATTAAGTTATTCCTAACATACATTCTGACTGCTTTAGCAATTACTTGCTTTGGACAACAAACAGAGATCAATAACGAAAAGACCAATAAGCACATCCGTATTCCGGGTACTCGCGTATTTCTGATTCCTCCGAAAGGATTCACTATTGCCAAAGGTTTTATCGGATTGCGTAAAGGTGATGATGCATTCATCCAAATTTACGATTTGGTCGGAGGCAGTTTTTATTCCAATGCACGTTCCATAAACAGGGAAAATTTTGAAGCCGCAGGAATGAAGGTATACGATTACTCTGAATTCCAATTCGATAATTATCCTGCAAAATATTTATACCTCCGGGGAACAAATCTTTTAAATAGTTATCAACTTACTTTTGGAGATTCTACTTTTTCAGTAATGATGATGTCTGCGTCGTATCCTGAAGACAGGGAAATGGAAAAACTGCTCAAAGAATGTATCCTGTCAGCCTATTATGACACTTCAGTAAGAATTGATCCTTTTGAAACCGCTTACTTTACCATTGATGAATCATCCTCCAAATATAAGTTACAAGAATACGCGGCAAATATTTATTACTATTCTGTTGACGGAGTAAAAAGTGAAGATGCATTTTCACCAGCTGTAATGATTACTCAATTACCAGCTGAAACAAGCAGTACCTTTGAAACACTCATTGAATCATTGATCAACGGGTTAAAACAAAATTCTTTCATTCAGACTGGAATTGTATCTTCAACCGAAAAAACAATCAATGGCTTCAAGGGATATGAAAAAATAGTGAAAGGCTATTTCAAACGAAAGAAAGTTACCGTTTACTATTTAGCATTTATAAAAAACGATATCAGTATTGTTTTTTGTGGAATTACGCACGCAGAAGATGATAGCGATCTCAAAGACTTTGTTACCTTCTCAAGTACTATGAAATTAAAATAATACTGACAAAATTCTTGCTACCTTCACCAAAAATCCGAGTCATGAAAATGTTTCTTTTTATCGCTGTTTCTGCTTTTGTAGTTTTAGGCTGTAATACCAGCAAAACCGCTGCTTCAGACAATACGATCATCAGCATCACGCACGGAACCAACTTTGGGCACTGCAGAGGATACTGCCGGAAAGAAGTGGTTTTTTCCCGGGATCAGATCATGTACTTTGAATCGAGTGTCGACTCTGCAAGGAATCCTGTGAAAACTGAAAAATTCGACATTTCGGCGGATCAATGGAAAAGCATTGCCGATAAAATTGANNGGTTCGGAATACATCGAAATTAAAACAACCGATGCAACAAAACGTGTCACGATCGAATTCAGTAAAGAAGGCCCGCAATTGGAGCCATTGCTGACAGAACTGCGCACTCAGCGCAAACAACTTTTAAAGACCCACTAAAAAGGAATCTACACTTTCACCTTCTTTTCAAAAAAGAAAGCGCGTGTAACAAATGTTACTGTGGCTTCCGGAATAAGCTTGCAACTTTGCATAGTGAAATTCACCCGTGAAAGCATCTTTTATGGGTGGAACAAGGAATAAGTTCAGTAACAAAAACACATGCAGATGAGCGTAGAACAAATTATCAAAGAAAATGCGGGTACGATCGTAGACGTAAGAACAGTAGCAGAATTCAGAGGAGGACATGTTGCAGAATCCATCAACATCCCGGTACAGGAAATTACCGAAAGGTTAGAAGAAATCAAGCAATTAAAGCAACCTTTGGTTCTTTGCTGTGCATCCGGCGGAAGAAGCGGACAAGCCACTCAATTCCTTTCTCAAATGGGGATCGAATGCTACAATGGCGGTTCTTGGCTGGATGTTAATTATTTTCAAACTCAAGCGCTATGATGAACGTGATCAAACAATTATTCGGTATCGGGCCTAAAGCGGATTTCGCCCAACTCGTAAAAGACGGAGCCATCATCTTAGATGTGCGCAGCAAAGGAGAATACGCCGGCGGACACATCCGGGGATCGATCAATATCAGCGTTGATACACTGGCGAACAACCTCGATAAGCTCAAAGATAAAAACAAGCCTGTTATTACCTGCTGTGCAAGCGGTATGCGAAGTGCTTCAGCTAAAAACATCCTGAAATCAAAAGGATACACCCAAGTATACAACGGTGGTGGCTGGTACGGATTGCAACAAAAAATCAGGTAAATTATCTTTATTCGAAGTGGATTTTGTCGGATGGATTCCAACTGCAACATTCAATCCGATGAAATCCATTCCTTTTTTTCAATGAAATGAAAGAACGTATTTTAAAAAACTGGACACTCAACAGAACCTTATTCCTGATTTTAGGAAGTGTGGTCATCATTCAGTCCATTTTGAACCAGCAGTGGCCGGGAATCTTATTTGGCAGCTATTTTGCTTCCATGGGATTATTTTCATTCGGATGCGCTTCCGGAAATTGTTATAATGGGAGCTGTAGTATTGATAATAAGCCGGCTGCCGAACAGGCTGATAAAATGAACCCGAAAATTTAAATTTCATGAAACAACTTTTTTCAATAGCACTTGTAACTCTTCTGTTAATGAGTTGCTCACACAGTCAAACACAAAATTCTCTTTCTGCAAAAGCATTTGCAGAGAAACTAAAAGCACTTCCGGAAGCACCGGTTATCGATGTAAGAACCGCTGAGGAATTTTCAAGCGGACATTTAAACAATGCTGTGAATTACGATTGGAACGGTTCACAATTTGAAGCGCAGATCAAAATACTCGACAAATCCAAACCTGTATTCGTTTATTGCCTGAGCGGAGGACGAAGTGCAGCTGCGGCCTCAAAAATGCGTGCTGACGGATTCACGGAAGTGTACGAGTTGGAGGGCGGAATGATGAAGTGGAGAAATGAAAACCTGCCGGAAACAACGAACGATCAGGTGTCTTCAACGGGTATGAGCGAACAAGATTTTCGGTCCCTTTTGAATTCGGATAAAATTATTTTGATCGATTTTTACGCCGATTGGTGTGTTCCCTGCAAAAAAATGGAGCCTTACCTGAATGACATTTCAAAAGAGCAAAAAAATACCCTCACACTCATTCGAATCAATGTAGAGGAAAATCAGGAACTGTGTCAGAAATTAGGAATAAGTGCTATTCCAGTATTACAGGTTTACAAGAACAGAAAAATGACGTGGACCAATACCGGATTCGTTGAAAAAGAAAAGGTTTTGAAAGCATTGGAATAATTTTACCTGCTGCTTTATCCGGAACCGTGAAAAAGCATTCTTTCAAGTTGATCAACACCCTGTTTGTGGTTTTTCCAATGACAAAAATGAACCTTTTTTAACGCGGGGTGTAATGGTAAAAAACAAAAGCCATGAAAACATCCCTTGTAAGTTTACTTCTTTGCATCAGTTCATTCTCTTTTGCTCAGCCGCTCCATCCAAGTGATGAAGCCCGAAAAATCCAGATTGCAATCCTTTTTGACACCTCCGGAAGTATGGATGGTTTGATCGAACAAGCCAAGTCTACCATCTGGAAAATTGTCAATATGGCNNAATTGGATCCGCAAACGCACGGACCTGATTTCTGACCTGGATTCCATTTCCGGACAGCTTTTCTCCCTTAAAACCAATGGCGGAACAGAATACTGCGCTGCTGTTATCGAATCTTCTATCAATGATCTGAAGTGGTCAACTAATCAGGGGGATTTACGTTTGATCTACATTGCCGGAAACGAACCTTTCAACCAGGGACCTATCGATTACAAAAAGATTCTTAAAATCGCAGCAGCCAAAGACATTATCGTCAACACGATCTATTGCGGACCTTATGACCAGGGAGTGAAAGAATTCTGGTACGACGGAGCTCTTCAAACGCAGGGTTCCTATTTCAACATCAATTCAGACGATGAGATCAGACACATTGATACTCCCTACGACAAAGAAATTATCTCCATCAATGATTCCCTGAATAAGACCTATATCGGATATGGACGAGAAGGCACCTACCGCGCTAATAAACAAACTGAAGAAGACAACAATGCGAGTTCCAAAGGTTATGCGGTAATTAGCGAGCGCGCTTCTGCCAAATCCAAATCCAATTACAAAAATGCCAACTGGGATTTAGTGGATGGTTTGGAGCAGGGAAATGTGAACCTGGACAGTTTACGCAAAGAAGACCTTCCTGAAGAACTGAAAGGGAAATCCAAAGAAGAACAACTGAAGTATATTGAAAACAAGAAAGCCGAACGGACCAAATACCAAAATAAGATCGGAGAACTTTCGAAGAAAAGGGAAGAATACATCGCAGAGGAAACGAAAAAGATCAACGAATCCAACGCAAAAAAAGATCTTGGATCAGCAATCATTGAATCGTTAGTTGCTACCGCTCAAAAAACAGGATTCACGGTTGAATAAGAGGAAGAGCCTTTGGAGAAATTCAGAGGCTTTTTTGTTTCCCAAGGACGAGCACGGAAGTACATGGAAGTTTAAAGTTGCCTTTAAGTTCCGAATAGTTTTTTAAACTTATTCATCTGTGCTCCTCCGTGTCCATACGTGGGAAAATCTTAATTTTATCATTCCAAGAATACTCCATGATTGAATTTGAAACCGACATCAAAGCACTCGATTACCTGAATTACTGGTTTGTAGAAATCACACCGGATATCCTGGCGCAGCTTCCCGGTAGAAAAGAAAAAGGAGATTTCAATCAACGTTTGATCATTACCCTCGACTCCAAAATCCGATGGCAGGCTGGAATCCTGGCTCTCGGCAATGGAAGCGGCCTCATTACTGTTCAAAAGGACCGTTTGAAAAAGCTTGGCAAGACTTTGGGCGATTTCGTGCAGGTACAACTGGAAAAAGACGATTCGGAATTCGGAGTACCGGTTACCGAAGAAATCAAAGAATACTGGATACAGGTACCGGAATCAAAAGACCGTTTCGATACATTGACTCCAGCAATGAAACGCTATATCCTGAACCATGTTTCCACCGCAAAATCAGCCGAAAAAAGACTGGAACGTACGCACCTGCTCCTTTCGAACCTGCTTTTAGCTCCCCAAGGAAAAGAGACATTTCGGTTCCTTCTTGGTAAAGATTAGTTCCTTTCTTCCCTTGATTCTATTAAATTTGCAAAAAAAAGTCAATGCGAGTATATTTAGACAATGCTGCAACTACGCCTCTTGCAAAAGAAGTTGCCGAAGCAATGATCCCAGTTTTACAAAACGAATTCGGAAATCCTTCTTCCACGCATTTCTATGGTCGACAGACCAAGGCATTGATTGAAACTTCACGCCGTTCGATTGCTAAGCAGTTAAATTGTTCTCCAAACGAGCTGATCTTTACATCCGGAGGGACTGAAGCAGATAATATAGCGTTAAATACTGCTGTTTTCCAGCTGGGAGTAAAACGCATTATTTCTACGACCATTGAACACCATGCAGTGTGTCATACCATTGAACATTTGGCGGAACGCGAAAACATTGAAGCCTGTTGGTTGAAAGTAGACTCAAAAGGAAATATCGACCTCACCGAACTGGAAACCTATCTGCAGGACGAAAAACCAACTTTGGTTTCCTTAATGCACGCCAATAATGAGATCGGGACATTGACCCCGATTGAAAAAGTGAGTGCCCTTTGCAAAAAATATAACGCCTACTTTCATACAGACACTGTTCAGACAATGGGCCATTATGCCTTTGACCTGAATGCTTTAGGAATTGATTTTGTTACCTGTGCCGCACATAAATTCCACGGACCGAAAGGAATTGGTTTCTTATACGCAAACAAACGCATCAAGACGGATGTTTTGATTCACGGAGGTGCCCAGGAAAGAGGATTGCGCGGTGGAACTGAAAATGTTTACGGGATTGTTGGTCTTGCAAAAGCAATCGAATTGGCCTACAGCCACCTGGAAGAACATCAAAATCATGTTCAGGGATTGAAAACCTATATGATTGACCGTTTGAGATCCACCCTTTCCGATGTAAGTTTCCACGGAGAAATTACTCCTGAAAAAAGTTTATACACTGTTTTAAATGTGTGCCTGCCTCCAACAGAAAAATCCGGAATGCTGCTGTTTACACTCGATCTGAAAGGCGTTGCCTGTTCAGGAGGTTCTGCCTGCTCTTCCGGTGCCGCTAAAGGTTCTCACGTATTGGAAGGAATCCGGGCTGATAATTCCCGCCCGAATGCGCGTTTCTCTTTTTCAAGATATACAACTAAGGAAGAAATAGATTTTGCCATTGAACAACTGGAGGCAATCTATGAAAAAGTATTGGTTTAGTCCCGGCTGCTGAAAGTAAATAGTTTCAAAGAATTTTAAACCTTTGAAGTCTTTGGTTATCTTAGCAATACAAGATAACAACTACAGCATGAAACTACTTTTGATCTGCTTTTTTTCAATCATCGGATTCTCAAGCCTGAGAGCGCAAACTTATTTTCCTCCTTTAACAGGAAATACCTGGTCAACAACCGATCCCGCCACGCTGGGCTGGTGCCAGGATTCAATCGATATGATGTACGATTGGCTGGAAAACTCCGATTCAAAAGCATTCATCGTCTTAAAAGACGGGAAAATAGTCCTGGAAAAATATTTCGGAACCTTTACTGCAGATAGTTTTTACGTTTGGAATTCAGCCGGTAAAACACTCACTGCTTACGCAGTAGGAATTGCCCAGCATGAGGGATTCCTGGATATTGACGATGCAACCAGTGATTATTTGGGATCAGGCTGGACAAGTCTGACCTTGGCACAGGAAAACGCCATTACAGTCAAACACCAATTAACAATGACAACAGGTTTGGACGATGGTGTTGCCGACATTCACTGCACAGATCCGGCATGCCTGATTTATAAAGCAGACCCCGGAACACGCTGGGCGTACCACAATGGCCCGTATACCTTATTAGATACCGTCATCGAATCCGCAACCGGAATGACACTCAATGCATGGGTCAATCAAAAAATCTCTTCCAAAATAGGCCTGACAGGTTTATACATTCAGATAGGATACAACAACGTATTCGCTTCAAGAGCACGCGGCATGGCGCGGTTCGGGCTGTTACTTTCGCAAGACGGTTATTGGAACGGAACAGCGGTTCTTCCGGACATAACTTACCTGAACGAAATGCGCAACAGCAGTCAAACACTCAACAATTCTTACGGTTATTTGACCTGGCTAAACGGAAAATCTTCTTTCATGATTCCTCAAACACAGTTTGTTTTCCCGGGATCATTATGTCCAAACGCACCGGCAGACATGTATGCTGCAGAAGGAAAGAACGGGCAGATCATCAATGTCGTACCATCTGAAGGTTTGGTGCTCGTACGTATGGGAAGTACTATGGGAAACAGTTTGGTCGGGACCCAGTACAACGATACGATTTGGCAATATATGAATCGTTTGGGGTGTGTTGCAGGTCTCGAAAACCAATCATTGGAAGCGATCCGACTCTCACCAAATCCGACCAATGAATTAATCCGCATTTCCGAGCTTCAGGGAGAAGAAAAAATAGAACTAAAAAATCAGCTGGGGCAATCCGTTCCATTTCAACAACTTGGAAACGAAATTTCGTTGAGAAATTTACAATCCGGAGTTTATTTTCTCACAATTCGTAAAGAAAATCACGCAAAAACTTTCCGCGTCATACGCAATTAGTGAAAAATGAAGTAAATTTAGCCTATGTCAGGCACGAAAAGACATATACTCATCATGAGTTCTTGGTTTCCTACACGCATAGATCCATACGCAGGAAATTTCGTAGAACGCTTTGCGCACTTGCTTTCCGACACTTATGAAGTGACTGTATTGCATACGATGGGGGATAAAAACTGCAGTTCTATCGAGGTTGATGATGAGCAGAACGGTAACCTGCGTATCATTCGTATTTACCATCATATTTCAAAAAACCGTTTCATTCACTGGTGGCTTCAGCGAAAAGCATTGCGAAAAGGGTTGTCGATGCTGGATCATATTGACCTGATATTTGCACATGTTTTCCTTCCGCGGGCCATGCAGTTTACACGTGTGCAGCGCTATTTTCACGTTCCTTTAATTATCATGGAACACGGTTCATATTACCGGAAGAAACTGGTTAAAAGCTTTATTTCGCTCCATCAGCAGCTGATTAAAAGGGCTAGCAGGCATACCAGCGAGATTGTTGCTGTATCCAATGTATTGAGAAGTGATATGAAGCCGCTCTTCCCTACTACCAAAATCCAGGTAATCCCCAATTTTGTAGATGAGGAAATCTTTACTTTAAGAGAGAACAATCCTGAGAAGCGCACGAAGTTCATTCATATTTCCACACTGGATAAAAACACCAAAAATCCGGCCTTTCTTTTTGACGGATTCTTAAATGCATACCTGGAATCGGGGAAAAAGGTCAGCTTGACAGTTGTTTCCGATCAGGATACCGATGAGTGGGAAAGGTGGGCAAAACTAAACAGCTGCCGGGAAGCAATTACTTTCACAGGACCTTGTGAATGGGACGAGGTCAGTCGATTATTAAAGGAACACGATGCATTGATCCTCACCTCCGAGTACGAAACATTCAGCATTGTACTTGCCGAAGCCTGGTTAACCGGAACTCCGGTCATTTCAACCCCGGT